>NZ_AZFH01000022.1:0-58210 GCF_001435735.1 Ligilactobacillus equi DSM 15833 = JCM 10991 | reverse complement strand
CCAGTATACAGAGAGATTGCCCGATAATTAATACGGGGGTGTTATAGGGTGCTTACCTTTAATAGGCTTTGAGGAGAAAAATATCAATACATTTCTCTTTTAGTTTTTACGGAAAATAACCTGCTCACTTCTAACATTCAACGAAAGCCCTATCTTTATTTCTTTTAATGCCTACACCTTCAATGTTCAAGTTAGTGTCATCCTCAATTATAGTGCCGAATAAGTATCCATAATTGAAAAAAGCACACTAAACAGTGACGCTCATACCTAATTTAATGCGCTTTTTGTAAAACTGTCTCCCAAAAATCATCTAAAATTGCAGGTAACTGTTGGTCAGAGAAGTTTTGCACTTGCCACTGTGGCGGAAAATACTGATAATAGCGTCTTTGTGCAAAACGCTCGTCCAAAAGTAAGACCACACCACAATCCTCCGCCGTGCGAATAACTCGCCCAGCGGCTTGGAAAACGTTATTTAAACCTGGTAATTGATAGGCTTGTAAAAAGCCATTTTCACCTTTGCAATCAAAATAGTCCTTGAGAGCATCATTTTTCAAATCTAATCTTGGTAAACCAACCGTCAAAATTGCAACTCCTTCTAGCTTACGTCCTTTCAAATCAATTCCTTCTGCAAAAATCCCCCCTAAGACTGCAAAAGCAACGAGCGAACTTGTTGGCTGATCCTTGAAAGCCGCTAAAAATTCCTGCCTTTCCTGAGATGACATGTCACTTGTTTGCACCAAAGTTTTAATCGTTGGATAAGCTTGATTGAAAGCTTGCACCACTTCATCTAACAATTTAAAGGATGGACAAAAAACAAGGTAATTGCCTGGATGACTTGCCTGCATAGCGCCGACCATCTTCACCACACGACTAAGATTTTGTTGACGATAACGATAAGTCATTTTTAAATTTGGCGCCACTAGCACCCTAAGATTCTCCGCCGGAAACGGTGAAGCTAAGCGATAAGCTAGACTATTTTCCTGACCACCTAAAAGTTCTTGATAGTATGGTAAAGGTGAAAGAGTGGCTGAAAAGAGAACCGCGCCACCACCCAGTGCCAAAGATTGGTCTAAGAGTGCACTCGGATTGAGGCAAAAAACTTCAACCTGACAACTCCCCTCTTGTAAAGCAAGCCGGGTTCGGAAGGTAGCATCATAGAAGTCAGAAATTTTTAAAAAAGTGTATGCCTGAAAAAAGGTCTCCATAATTTCGTCCTTGTGATTATAGCCTTGGTGCTTTTTCAGCCAAATCAACATATAATCGATAAACTTTTGTAAGCTTTTAGTCAAAGAAGGCAGTTTCTCATCCAACAATAATTCTTCTTGTTGATATTCTAACATCGGCTCCTTCACACTAGTAAACTGGCTAATTACTTTGTTTAATTGCTTTTTTAAGCCAGTAAAAGTAGTATCTTTCAACAAATCAACCAAGTTCTCAAAAACTTTTTCCGTGACCGTCGCTGTATACATCTCCCGCGCCCGATTGACCAGGTTGTGCGCTTCATCAATCAAAAAAAAGTTACCTTGATCTTGACTAGAAAAGAAACGTTGCAAGTAAACCCGTGGGTCAAAGAGATAATTATAATCACAAATCACCAAGTCGCAAAACAAGCTAATATCCAAAGAAAACTCAAAGGGATCGATGGTGTACTTTTGAGCATACTGGCGAATCACTTCCTTATCCATAAGGCTTTCATGTTCTAAAATATCCTTCAAGGCTGGCCGTAAACGATCATAATACCCTAACATATAAGGATTCTCGTCATCTTCTAAATCCTTTTCCTCGGGAAAAATCATTTGCTCCTTGGCATTCAAAACAACCGCCCGTATATCAACTTGTAAAATCTCCAGAGCTTGAACGGCCACTTGCCGGGTACTTTGCTTAGCCGTCAGATAGAATACACGTTGCGTCTTGGCTTCCCCCATGGCTTTCAAGGCCGGAAAAAGCGTCGACATGGTTTTACCGGTTCCAGTCGGGGCTTCCACAAAAAGACGTTTCTTTAAAGCAATGGCTTTGTAGACGGCTACTGCCAGTTCCCGTTGATTCTGACGATAGGCCGAAAAGGGAAATTTCAAGGCCTTCAAAGAACTCAACTTAGCTGCGGTTAATTCTTGCTTTAAGGTTACCCAAGCAGCAAATTCTTGCGTGACTTTCTCAAATAAAATCTCAGCTTCTGCTAACGTAAGAGTTTTAGTTACCTTTTCTATCGCTTCCGTCACAGTTGAGACATATAGTAACTCAATTTCCATTTGCACTAAGTCATACTCTCGCATCAAGAAATAAGCATACAATGTGGCCTGTCCAAAGTAGAGATCCAAGGTACTTTCTTTCAAGTCAGCATAATCTGCCGTTGAGGTTTTAATTTCGATAATCTTAACAGGTTCATCCTGGTCATTATAGGTAATTCCGTCGGCACGCCCTTGAATAATCCAGGTTTGTCCTCCTAGTTCTAGTTCGTACTTGAGACTAACTTCATTACGACTATTTGCTGGAAACTTACTTTGCAGTCGCTTGTGGATAACCACTCCATCTTGAGCTGCTAAAGGATTGGTGGCAGATTGACTACTACCTCCTAAATCCCCACGTTTTAAAATAAATTCTACTAACTGTCTGACCCCAATAACTTGTTTTAAAAACACCTTTTCACCCCCACTTATCCACCTGTGGATAACTTTCCTTCTCTATTATAGCTCACTTTTCCACAATAAATGCAAAAAAATACTCGCACTCAAACGAGTACGAGCATCCTTTTTGAAGTGGACAAGATTATTTAAGAGTAACCTTTGCGCCAACTTCTTCAAGCTTAGCTTGGATTTCTTCGGCTTCTTCCTTAGAAACGCCTTCCTTGATAACAGAAGGAGCGTTGTCAACAAGACCCTTAGCATCCTTCAAGCCAAGGCCAGTAATGTCCTTAACTACCTTGATAGCCTTAACCTTACCTGCACCGGCGTCAGTTAATTCTACATCAAATTCAGTCTTTTCAGCAGCGTCGCCACCAGCAGCACCTGCTACAGCAACTGGAGCAGCTGCAGAAACACCAAATTCTTCTTCGATTGCTTTAACTAAGTCGTTTAATTCAAGGATAGTTGCTTCTTTTAAATCAGCAACAATCTTTTCTGTATCTAATGCCATTATGATTTTCCTCCATTAGGTAATTTATTAATTGTTAATTAGTTTAGTGCAAGAAAGCCTTGCATTGACGCATTAAGCTGCGCCTTCTTCTTTGCTGTCAGCAACTGCGTTAACTGCATAAGCGAAGTTGCGAACAGGAGCTTGAAGTACGGAAAGAAGCATTGAAAGCATACCTTCCTTGTTTGGTAACTTGGAAAGAGCGTTGATTTCATCAACAGAAACAACTTCACCGTCAATCAAACCACCCTTAATTTCCAAAGCTTCGATGTCCTTAGCATAATTAGCCAAGATACGTGCTGGAGCAACAACATCTTCGTTTGAAAATGCAACGGCTGTAGGACCAACAAATACGTCTTCCAAACCTTCGTAGCCAAGCTTTTCAGCAGCGCGACGTAAGAATGAGTTCTTGATAACACGCATTTCAACGCCAGCTTCACGTAAGTCTTTACGTAAGTTAGTTACTTGTTCAACAGTTAAACCACGGTAGTCAACTACGACTGCAGAAGCAGCGTTTTGGAATTTTTCCACTGTTTCTTCAACAATCGCAGCTTTCTTTGCGATAATTTGTTCACTCACTTTTGATTCACCTCCTAGTCATTGTGTCAAAAGGTTTTGAAGTAATAAAAAAACCCTATGTTCACGAAGACATAGAGAGAGAATTAATTAAAAATCTCCTCGGCAGGATATTAAGGCTTACGCCACCTGAGTCTTCGGTAGAATCATATAAAATTGACCTTTATTAGAATAACATACCTAATATCGCAACGTCAACATTTTTTACAACTTTTTTTAAAAACCTGACACCCCTCGATTGTAGTAGACTACATGCTGATCTCCATTTTCAGGATCGACCAAAATTTTAGTTACGGAACAGTTATCTGGTTCAAGGATGGTTGTCCCGGATGACTTGGTTGCATTAATCGCAAAAGAACGGACTGTAAAGCCATGCGTTACCACGGCAATCTTGCCTTGTGGGTGCTTTTGGGTCACTGCTACTACAAAATCTGCCACCCGTTGTTCCACATCGGTAAAACTTTCACCTTTAGTAGCCACTTCAATATAACGTTCATTAACATCCTTAGTTAAATCCGAGAAATATTCGGGGTATTGATCCATTAATTCTTGGTTGTAGTGACCATCCCACTGCCCATAGGAAATTTCTAAAATACGTTCATCTTCATAAACTGGTATTTGAGCCTGCGTATTTAAAATGGCTGCTGTATCCCGTGTTCTTTGTAAAGGCGAAACATAAATAGCATCAAAACCTGTCAAATCAAAGTTAGCCGCTAAGTTTTGCGCTTGTTGTTTTCCCATATCATTTAAGTAAGTATTTTCTCCATTAATTTGCCCTTGCTTCAAACCAGCTTCATTTGCAAAGGTCCGACCGTGGCGAATAATGTATAATTCAGTCATTTCTAAACCCCCGTAAAAGTGTAATTTTTTTTATTATATCAGATAAATCAACTTTTAGGATTCGTGCAACTAACTTTTTAGTCCCTATTTTAAAAATCTCCTTGCTTTTTAATATAAGCGTGCTTATAATGTGGTTATGAACTAAATGAGGAGGAAAAAATATATGCTTAACTTAATCAAACACACAGCTACTTCCTCTTCTCGGTCTTCTCGTCTTTAGAAGGCCAACTTTGTCATGGCCTTCACCAATCAAAGTGAGGCCCTTAATAAAATTAGACTTTCAGCGGCACTCACTTTACCAAGTGAGTGCCTTTTCATTTAGAATTGGAGGAAAAATGCTATGCCTACATATAATTTTGCTGCCGGTCCCGCTACCTTACCACAGCCGGTCTTAGAGAAAGTCCAAGCCGAACTTTTGAATTTCGAAAATTCTCACATGAGTATCTTGGAAATTTCACACCGTTCCCCCCTCTACACTCATGTCTACCAAGCTGCTAAACAAAATCTTTTGAACTTAATGCACCTAGACGCTACAGTTTATGACGTTTTATTCCTCGGCGGAGGGGCCAGCCTACAATTTACCATGCTTCCCCTCAACTTAGCCCACAAACACCACCGAGTTGCCTATATTAATACTGGTCACTGGTCACAACGTGCCATCCAGGAAGCACAAAAGATCCCCGGCCTGACAGTGGATGTCCTAGCTTCTTCAGAAAATACGGATGGGACTTTCACCACAATTCCTGAAATTCCTGAAATCCCGACTGACACCTATGATTACCTACATATCACCACTAATAACACTATCATGGGGAATGCCTATTATGAACTGCCTGATACCAGTACACCTTTAGTTGCTGATATTTCTTCGAATTTTTTAGGACAAGAGTACCCCTTTGAAAAGTTCGACCTCATGTACGCCGGGGCCCAAAAGAATCTCGCACCTGCAGGTCTAACCATTGTGGTTTTAAAAAAATCCCTTTTAGACCAAGTTGCTAATCTACCTTCGATGCTTGACTACACGGCGCAAAGTCAAAAAGAGTCAGCTCTTAATACTCCACCAGTTTTCCAAGTCTACGTCGCCAATCTCGTTTTGGAATGGCTCAAGAACCTAGGTGGTATTGAAGCCATTGCACAAGAAAATCAACGTAAAGCGCAACTGCTCTATAACTGCTTAGATAATTCTCAACTTTTCCATAACAAAGTTGCAAAAGCTTACCGCTCCTTGATGAATATTCCTTTTGTCACAGATTCTAAGGAATTAGACGCAGAATTTATCCACGCTGCTAGCCAAGCTGGCCTCTTAAATCTTAAGGGGCACCGCTTAGTCGGCGGTATGCGCGCTAGTCTCTACAATGCCATGCCGTATGCCGGGGTCGAAGCCCTGTGTCACTTTATTGAAGAATTCGAACGTAACCATACCAACTAGGGAGGAAAAATAATATGTATCAAATTAAAACTTACAATGCTATCGCCAAGGAAGGTTTAGCCGAATTTGGTCGTAACTATGCCATCAATAAAACTGATAACCCAGATGCTTACCTGGTACGTTCAATCGACCTTCATGAACACGAATTTCCTTCATCCTTAAAGGCCATTGCTCGTTGTGGCGCAGGTTTCAACAACATTCCCTTGGATAGAGCCTTAGAAAACGGGACCATTGTCTTTAATACCCCAGGTGGGAATGCTAATGCCGTGAAGGAATTAATTGTAGCCTCCATGATTATGGCCAGTCGTAATATTATCGCCGCTGCAGAATGGTCCGCTAATGCGCAACCCGGAGCTGATATTACCTTGCGTACCGAAAAAGAAAAGACCAACTTTAATGGAACTGAATTGGCCGGCAAAACCTTAGCCGTCATCGGATTAGGCCACATCGGGTCTTTAGTTGCTAATATCGGGATTGACCTCGGTATGCAGGTTATTGGTTATGATCCTTACCTATCAGTTGAATCTGCTTGGAACCTTTCTGGCAATATTCAAAGAGCCGAAACGATTGAAGACGCTGTGCAAAACGCTGACTTTGTTACCGTCCACGTTCCTAAGGACCATGAAACCACCAATTTAATTTCTTATGAAGAATTTGCCTACTTCAAGCCAAACACTGTTCTCTTGAACTTCGCTCGCCTTGGTATTGTCGATAACCAAGCTGTCCTTTCTGCTATTGAAGATGGCACCGTGCGAAAGTACTATACCGACTTCTCCGACGAATTAATTTTGAACAATGACGATGTGGTAATTATGCCACATATCGGTGGTTCAACCATTGAAGCTGAAATCGGCTGTGCCAAAATTGCCGCCCAAGAAACTAAAGAATTCTTAGAAACCGGTAATATCCGCAACTCCGTTAACATGGCTAATGTCCACGCACCATTTAAGAGTGCTCACCGCATCACCGTCTTACACCAAAATATTCCTAACATGTTAGGGCAAATTTCTACTGTCATTGCCCAAGAAGGCATCAATATTGAAAATTTGGTCAACTCAGCCAAGGATAACTATGCCTACACCATGGTTGACATCGATGCTTTGGAAGGTCATGAAGCCCAAGAAATCGTCGCTCTTCTCGAAGCAATTCCAGCTGTCACCCGCGTGCGCCTCTTAAACAACCCATACAAGCGCTAATACCTTATAAAGTAATAAAAAATCGCTAGAAATTATCGTCTACCTAAAAACGATAAATTTTCTAGCGATTTTTTCTGAGCCTAAAATCTTGCTTCGTTTGGCACTTCTTTAAGGTTGATAATCATTAATTAACTTTTGTTTCTCATGCCACCAAAATACCCACACTGTCCCAAGAATCTTATCTCGTGGGACATAGCCATAGTAGCGGCTATCATTAGACACTTGACGATTATCCCCCAAAACAAAATATTTGTTTTTAGGCACCCTAAATTTCCTTCCGGTACCTAATGATACATCCTTGGCTTCCGGTTTAACCAAGTGAAATGTCCCTACTTTCTGCTGTGCTCTTGATATGTAGCTTTGACTTTGTTTTTTCCCATTTACAAATAAACTACCATCATTATGGTAAGAAATCACATCACCTGGTAAACCGATTACACGCTTAACATACAAAGTCTTAAGAGTAGCCCCTTTATCGACACCATGAGCTTTAAAAACAATAACCTTTCCTCTTTTTAGCTGTCCTTGCCTAACTAAGACAACCTTCTCACGATTATATAAATTAGGATCCATTGAATTTCCGCTAACAGAAACCAAAGAAAACAAAAAGGTTCTAATAATCAAGGCAATAGCCAACCCCACGACAACGGGAATTAGATATTCTAAACTTTTTTTCATTAATTTTTCTCCCTTTGAATGCAAGCTTTTCATAAAATCCTTCAGGCTACATTATTCTTAAAATTTTGAAAATTGATAATATCATCAAAAACGATGTTGATAATTGGAAAAAGCCACGGATTAACCTCTCCTTGGTAGTAAGTTGTCGTTTAGCCTGCAAGTTTTGTCTTCGTACAAAATTTAAAGGTAAAATCACAAAGAAAACATATACCAACAAGCTACTTGCATAACTCAAATATTCAAATAATTTTAAATCTTGCCACCACGTTATTCCAAGGATTGCGATTATCAAAATTAATATTTGACACACCATATATTGCAAGGTAATTTTAGCATGATACTTTAGTATTTTGTCCACTGATACTTTATCTGTTTTATGCATACCATAAATGACATACAATATTTTTTCCATAAAACTCACCCCTATTACTTTCATCCTTATCTTAACACACATCTCCTCGGTTTTAAAAAGAGCTTGTATTGAATTTTTAGTCATAATAGTCCGAAAGTAGAATGATATCATCCCAAAAATAATTACTTAATCCTAATAATTAGGTTACATTTATAGTAAAAAAGGCACCCTCAAATAAATGAGAGTGCCTTTTACAATAACTGTATTCTTTAGATTATAAAGAAGCTAAGTCAAGTGTAACACTTGGTCCGAAAGTTGAAGCAAGTGATACGTGCTTGATGTATTGACCCTTAACAGCGGCTGGACGAGCCTTAGCAACTACATCGTAGATAGTTTGGAAGTTGCCTGCAAGAGCAGCATCATCGAATGATACTTTACCCAATGGTACGTGCACGTTACCGTCACGATCAGTCCGGTAAGTAACCTTACCAGCTTTTGATTCTGAAACAGCCTTAGCTACGTCCATAGTAACTGTACCAGTCTTAGGGTTAGGCATTAAACCTTTAGGACCTAAAACACGACCTAAACGACCAACTTGGGCCATCATGTCTGGTGTTGCGATAGCAACATCAAAGTCCAACCAACCATCTTGGATTTGTGCAACTAAGTCATCGTCACCAACAACGTCTGCACCAGCTTCTTTAGCTTCGGCAGCCTTGGCACCCTTAGCAAACACAACAACCTTTTGGTCTTTACCAGTACCGTTTGGTAAAACAACGGCACCACGTAATTGTTGGTCAGCTTGCTTAGTGTCAACGTTCAAGTTGAAGGCAACTTCAACTGTTGCGTCGAACTTAGCAAAGTCCATTTCCTTAACTAATGCAATAGCTTCGTTAGCAGTGTATTCCTTACCTGCTTCAACAAGCTTTGCAGCTTCTAAATACTTTTTGCTCTTCTTTTTAGCCATTAGTGTAATTTCCTCCTTGCAATATGTGGTCTATCGGATATACCTCCCACTTGACGTCACTACTTTCATAGTGCGTCCGACTGAGAAGCATGGCCGTAGAAAGATTTAAATTAGCCTTCTACAACGAAGCCCATGCTACGTGCAGTACCTTCAATCATGCGCATTGCAGCTTCTACGTCTGCAGCGTTTAGATCTTGCATTTTTGTTTCAGCGATTTCTTGCACTTGTGCCTTTGTCACTGTAGCAACCTTGTTTGTGTTAGGTTCACCAGAACCCTTTTCAACACCAGCAGCCTTCTTCAATAATACGGCAGCAGGTGGTGTCTTAGTAACGAAGTCGAATGAACGGTCTTCGTAAACAGAAATCACAACAGGAATGATCATACCAGCTTGGTCAGCAGTACGAGCGTTGAATTCCTTTGTGAATCCCATGATATTGATACCAGCTTGACCCAAGGCAGGACCAACTGGAGGAGCAGGAGTTGCCTTCCCTGCAGGAATTTGTAATTTAACAACGTTAATAACGTTTTTTGCCACGGTAAAAACCTCCTTGTATTTGTGGTACGGATGGCCAATCAGTTTTCGGCCTCCCACGCGTATACCATAAGCATACTAGAATAATATAGCATTAAACTCGGCTATTTGCAAGCCTCACCAGCGAGTATTTTCAGCAAATTCTTAAAACCACATTTCTGAAATGTATCACTATGTTATTTTCCAATTAAGTTTGTAATAACTTTCCCTGATGATTGCTATTTAACCAATTTTTTGCTATACTTTGGTTGTCGCAAGCTTACCGTTTTTGGAAGCTTTTTTATTTTGAATTAATTTTTTAGGAGGAAATATCATGGCAGAATCATTTGCAAAACAATGGTATGTTCTACATACTTACGCTGGTTACGAAAACAAAGTTAAAGAAAACCTTGAATCTCGGGCAACATCCATGGGAATGGAAAATAACATCTTCCGCGTTGTTGTACCTGAACAAGAACACACTGAAATTACTAAGACAGGTAAGGAAAAAACTGTTAAAACTAACGACTTCCCTGGTTACGTTTTAGTAGAAATGGTAATGACCGACGAATCATGGTTCGTTGTGCGTAACACTCCCGGAGTTACTGGTTTCGTTGGTTCCCACGGTTCTGGTTCTAAACCAGCACCACTTTTAGACGAAGAAATCAACCACATCTTACATGGTTTAAATATGAGTTCACAGCACCCTGATATGGATCTTGAAGTTGGCGAAAACATTACCATCATTTCCGGACCATTCAAAGATCAAGTTGGTCGCATTACAGAAATTGACAAGGATAAGATGAAGTTGACTGTTGCCATCGATATGTTCGGACGTGAAACTTCAACAGAAATCGACTACGACCAAGTTAAAGAATTAGTTTAATATATTTAAAAAGCTCCATTCACAGATTTTGTGAACGGAGCTTTTTATTTGACTAGTTAATAAAGGTTGATAAACCTAATTGAACTAAGTAATCCACGACAGCAAAGAAAACAACAAAAGCAATCGACATTGCAATTACGGTTGTAGTGTCACGCCGGGTTTCTTTAGCATTTAACCAGGTTGTATCGCGCATTGTTTGAAAAACACTTTTAATAAACTTCATTGAGCTCACCTCGCTACTTAGTTTCACGGTGAAGGGTGTGTTGCCCGCAATACTTACAGAACTTCTTTACTTCTAAACGTTGTTGGCGTTGAGGGTTTTCTGTGATTGTGTAATTACGTGAACCACATTGTGCACACGCCAAGGCAATTTTTTTGTTAGCCATAGTTTCCTCCGTATCTTTTCTTCAACCTACTTTAGCATGAAATTTCAATAAGTGTCAATGGTTAACATTTTATCATACCGTGATACGACTAACACAAAATAACTACAAAAAGTCCGCGCCAGTATCTTACTTTTCTGGTTTCGGACTTTTATTTCCCAGCCTCTTACGCCCCTTTTTCATAAAAATTAGAGAACTATGCAACTATTTTCCCATTAATTCATCACGGAGCTTACCAAGTTTGTCTAATTGATCATCACCCCAAGGATTCTGACGCACAGAAGCTTGGTCTTGGTAGACCTTAGCAGCCACGGAGTTTTCCTTATTAGCACGCTTGATGTCTTGGTATAACTCCCAAGCTGGCTTTCTTAAGGCTCCTTGCGAGAAAATCACCCATTGTTCTGCTTGATCACTAGTCGCAACTGTGACTAGTGTTAAAGGATTCATCAATCGACCTGCTAAAGATTCAATATACGTATCTGCCGTTTGTCCTTCATCAGTCCAAACGACTTCTAAATTATATTGTTTGTAAGACCTGGTCATTCCCGGTACAAACATAGCATCAAAAACCACGATAATTTCATCGTAAGCTTGTTTGTGGTAGCGGGACAAAATTTGCAATAACTCATCTCGCGCTAAGGCTAATTCGTCTTTTTTCTTGAGCTTTTCTAATTCTGGCCAATGACCAATCATATTATAGGCATCAACAATTAATACCTGATGTTTCATTTTAGTTACCTCGTGAGGTAAAACCTTGGCAGATTAAGAGACTGGCTGCGACACTAGCATTGAGACTTTGAACATGCCCAACCATTGGAATAGTTAACATGTCATCACAGACTTTCTTGAGTAAAGGTGAAATCCCTTTACCCTCATTACCAATAACGACAGCAGTTGGACCTTTAGCTGACCATTTTCTAAAGTCAGTTCCCTGCATATCCGTTCCAAAAATCCACACGCCCCGCTTTTGAAGTTCTTTGGCGGTTTGCACCAAGTTAGTTACCCGCGCTACCGGTACGTATTCAATGGCTCCCGTAGAAGTCTTCGCTACCGTGGAAGTCAACTGTACGGCTCGACGCTTTGGAATAATAATTCCGTGTACTCCAAAAGCATCAGCAGTCCGCATAATAGAACCCAAATTGTGAGGATCTTCAATTCCATCCAAAATCATGATAAAGGGGTCTTCCCCCTTCACTTCTGCAGCCGCAAAGATGTCATCCACACTAGCATAGGCATACGCTGCCACTGCCAAGACCACCCCTTGGTGATTTTGGTTGTCCGATAACAAGTCCAGTTTTGACTTAGGGACTTGGGAAACAATGATATTTTTCTTTTGGGCTAATTTAACAATGTCATGAATCGCATCAGCTTTAAGGCCGGATTGCACAAAAACCTTGTTAATTTCTTGACCACTCTTTAAAGCCGCTTGGGCTGGATGACGCCCAATGATAAAGTCTTGGTCAGTATTCGGAGTATTTTTCTTATCCACGTGTTTTACCTTTACTTTCTACTGTTTTTATACACCAGTCCGCTAACCAGGCCACACGTTCGGCTTGACCACTTAAGTGTAGGTAGCCAAAGACTGCTTCAAAACCGGTTGAAATCCGATAAGTCACCACATTAGTATTTTTAGCCGAGGTATGACTCTTCGCATTGCGCCCCCGGCGGAAGAATTCTTCTTCTTCTGCGGTCAAAATACCTTGAGCTTGCCATTGTTCGACTAAAAAGGCTTGAGCCTTGGCAGAGACATAACGAGTCGCGATGTGGTGAAGCTTTGTGGGCTTGGTTAAACCATTTTCTAAAAGATGTTGGCGGACATATACTTCATAAATCGCATCGCCCATATAAGCGAGGGCAATCCCATTTAATTGACGATAATCTAATTTCATTTATTTTTCTCTTACTTTCGTTTCCAACGTGTCCCTTGGGGGGTGTCTTCCAAAATAATTCCCATTGCTTGGAGTTCATCACGTAAGGCATCACTGGTTTGGAAATCTTTATTTTTCCGGGCTAAGTCACGGTCTTTGACCATTTGGTCAATTTTCGCATCATCATCACCGGCTTGCGTTGTAAATTCTAAACCTAACACGGCTGTCATTTCTAAGAAGACTGTTTCTAAGAGCTGTAAATCCGCTAAACTCACTTGGGCTTGTTCGCTGTAAATGTTCATGAACTTAGCTAGTTCGTAAATCACCGCTAAACCATTTTGGACATTAATATCATCATCCATCGCTTCAATATAAGCTTGCTTAAAGTCAGTAACTTTTTGACTTACTTCAGCACTTAAAGCTTGTTCCAAAGCATCGACTTGGCGGAAGCGTAAGTTATCAATCGCATTACGTAACTTGTCGAGATTGGTCCGAGCTTCCGCTAAACTCATTTGACTGTAACGAATTGGTCGACGATATTGGGTCGTAGCCATCAAGAAACGAATTACTTGCGGGTCTTCTTGGCGTACTAAATCATGGACGGTAACAAAGTTCCCTAAAGACTTGCTCATTTTCTCATCTTGTTCGCCGACCGTCACAAAACCATTGTGCAGCCAGTAGTTAGCAAATTTCTTACCTGTCTTGGCTTCGCTTTGAGCGATTTCATTTTCGTGATGGGGAAATTCTAAGTCTTGGCCCCCAGCGTGAATATCAATCGTGTCACCCAGGTATTTAGTCGACATTACAGAACATTCAATGTGCCAACCAGGCCGCCCAGCCCCCCAAGGAGAATCCCAAGAAATTTCATTTTCCTTGGCCTTTTTCCACAAGGCAAAATCTAACGGATCTTCTTTTTTACCTTGGTCAAGGTTATCCACCCGTTGACTAGCACCTAATTCCAAGTCATCCACAGCTTGACCGGAAAGTTTACCATAATCCGTAAATTTACGGGCTCGGTAATAAACATCACCTTGAGCTTCATAGGCGTAGCCTTTTTCAATAAGCTCTCCAACAAAAGCAATAATATCAGCCATATTATCCATAACCCGGGGATTTAAGGTTGCTTTTTTAACATTTAAAGCTGTGATATCTTCGTAAAAGGCTGCGATATATTTATCCGTTACTGCTTGGACGCTTAGACCACTTTCTTGGCTAACTCGAATAATCTTGTCGTCTACGTCGGTAAAATTAGAGACATAATTAACTTCAAAACCCCGATATTCCAAATAGCGACGCACGGTATCAAAAGCCACCGCGGAACGAGCATTACCAATGTGGATATAATTATAGACGGTTGGTCCACAGACATACATCGTGACCCGACCTTCATTTAGTGGTTTAAAAACCTCTTTTTGGTTACTTAAGGTGTTATAAAATTGAAGCATCTTTTTTGGACCTTCCTTTCTAAAAAAAGCCCGGTTATCTGAAATAGCCGGACTTTTTGGCTTTTTCACATTAGTTTAAAAGCCCATTTCTGTCATTGTTTGTTCTAAATGGCTTAAGACCTTCTTACGTCCCAGTAATTCAATGGCTGGTCCTAACTCAGGGCCGTGCATTTCACGCGTAGTGGCAATTCGCACTGGCATGAATAACTTACGCCCCTTAATCTTAGTTTCCTTTTGGATTTCCTTGATAGCCGCCATGACAGAAACAGCATCAAAAATTTCCATATTCGCTACTTTCTTAGCAAATTCCGTTAAAACCGTCTTGGCACTTTCTTCAGCTAATTCAGCCTTAGCTTCGTCAGTTAGGGCAGGTGGTTCTTCGAAGAAGATTTCCGCCATATCAACGATTTGACCTGTGTAAGACATTCCTTGCTTGTAAACAGAAATTAACTTACGAGCCCATTCAATCTCTTGAGCAGATGGGTCTTGAGCGATTTTGCCAGCTTTGATTAATTGTAGTAAAGCAGAGTGTACGATTTGGTCATCGTTAGCAGACTTCACATATTGGTTGTTGATCCATTCTAATTTCTTACCATCAAAGGCAGCTGGTGACTTACTCAAGCGTTTTTCATCAAACATCTTGATAAATTCTTGGCGAGAGAAGATTTCATCTTCCCCAACTGGTGACCAACCAAGTAAGGCGATGAAGTTAAACATCGCTTCTGGTAAGTAACCTAAGGAACGATATTGTTCAATGAATTGTAAGACGGATTCATCCCGCTTGGATAACTTCTTACCTGTTTCTGTGTTGATAATTAAGGACATGTGGCCAAAGACTGGTATATCCCAACCGAAGGCTTGATAAACTGCCATTTGCTTAGGTGTGTTAGCTACGTGGTCATCCCCCCGTAAAACGTGAGTAATTTCCATTAAGTGATCATCAACTACCACGGCAAAGTTGTAAGTTGGCATACCATCACGCTTCTTAATGACGAAGTCGCCCCCGATTGTATCAGAATTGAAGCTAATCTTACCTTTAACCATGTCATCCCATTCGTAAACAACATTGTGAGGTACGCGAATCCGAACAACTGGCTTAATACCCTTAGCCTTAGCTGCTTCTTGGGAAGCTTTAATTTCTTCAGCAGACATTCCTTCGTATTCGTAGATGTAACGAGGTGGTTCCCCATTAGCCTTTTGTTCTTCACGTTGGGCCGCTAATTCTTCTTCGGTCATGTAAGATTCGTAAGCTAAATCCTTATCCAATAATTCTTGAATTAATGGTTCGTAGATATCTTTACGTTCTGATTGCCGATATGGGCCCACCTTACCTGGCTTATCAGGACCTTCATCCCAGTCAATTCCTAACCAAGTTAAGTTTTCTAATTGACTCTTTTCACCATCAGCAATATTTCTCTTTTGGTCGGTATCTTCAATCCGAATCACAAAAGTCCCTTTGTTCTTACGTGCAAACAAGTAGTTAAATAATGCTGTCCGCGCGTTACCAATGTGTAAGTGTCCCGTTGGACTTGGAGCGTAACGTACACGAATCTTTTTCTTTGCCAATTTTGACGCCTCTTTCTTGCTATTTATTTTTATTCAATTGCTTCTGCTTATGCAGATGTTCTCCCTAATTTTACACTTATTAGCCGGAAAAATAAACCTGCTACTTCAATTTTCTTTGAGAATGCGTTGGTTTCGCAAAAATCATGCGTCCAGCATCTGTTTGCAAGGCAGAAGTCACTTCGACTTCAATATTTTTATTCATGAAGTAGCGCCCATCTTCAACCACAATCATGGTCCCATCATCCAGGTAAGCAACCCCTTGTTGGCGTTCAGTTCCCTTCTTAATCACCATGACCGTCAGCTTCTCACCTGGAATAACCCGTGCTTTCAAAGCTTTAGCTAAAGCATTCACATTTAAGACCTGAACATTTTGAAACTCACTCACCTTATTGAGGTTGTAGTCATTAGTAACAATCACCGCATCCATAATTTTAGCCAACTTGATTAATTTACTATCAACTTCACTAATATCCTCAAAGTCACCCTCATACATTTCAATGGGAACAATCTTTTCAGAACGAAGCTTGTTCAAAATATCTAACCCGCGACGTCCCCGCACCCGTTTAATACTATCACCCGAATCGGCAATATATTGCAACTCATACAAGACAAAGTTAGGGATTACTAAAGTCCCTTCAATAAAGCCGGTCTTCACTAAATCGTAAATGCGACCATCAATTAAAATGTTGGTATCAAGTAACTTATACTTGTAAAAGTTATCGTCAGCCTTTCTCTCAAGCACTTCATGTTGGGCTTGCGGTTCTTCTTTAACCACTGGCTGGGCTTCTTGACGACGTTTAGCCCAGAGTTTAGGTAGATCAATAAAGCGCGTCCGCCCCACGACCCAGCCTAAATAAGCAAAGACAATCATCAAGACTACCGGCATTATGGTATTGAAAAAGAATAATTGCGAATGCGTAAATAAAGTAGAAATCAATACTGCTAAAACTAAACCAATAATCACTGAGAGTCCCTCAGTTAGTAAAACTTCCGGCTTTTGTTGAGTCAAACTCATTTCTAAGCGCTTAATGACCCTTTCCACCGGCCTTGCCAAAATAAAGGCCAGCATCAAAAAGAGGATAATCCCTAAAGCCAAGTTCATAACAGGGTTAACCCCCCACTCAACATTTGCAGCTTCCCAAATCATCGGGAAGAAAGAATAGCCGATTCCCGCCCCTAAGAGCGCTGCAACTAAAATAATCAATCGTCTCCGCATTAAATCTCCTACCTTTCACCAAATGCTAATTTTAAAGCCTGATTTAAGGTCTTTACGCCAACTACTTCGATATTGGTGGGAACTTGCCAGTCCCCTAAGTTATTTTGCGGCACAAAGACCCGCTTAAAACCAATCTTAGCCGCTTCCATGACTCGTTGTTCAATGTGGGTTACTGAACGCACTTCACCAGTCAGGCCAAGTTCACCGATGAAACAGTCACTTTGGCGAGTTTCCTGGTCACGGTAACTCGAAACCAAACTAACCGCTAACGCTAAATCAATTGCTGGTTCATCTAATTTTACGCCACCTGCTGCCTTGAGGTAGGCATCTTGATTTTGCAAAAGCAGACCTGCTCTTTTTTCCAAAACCGCCATAATCAATGAAACCCGGTTGTGGTCAAGCCCCGTGGTTGTCCGCTTAGCATTCCCGAAAGAAGTTGGCGTCACTAAAGCCTGTAATTCAACTAAAATAGGTCGTGTTCCTTCCAGCGAAACCACCACGGCTGAGCCGGTGGCACCTTGTAATCTTTCTTCCAAAAAAAGTTCCGAAGGATTAGTTACTTCCGTTAACCCACTAGTTCGCATTTCAAAAATCCCAATTTCGTTAGTGGAACCAAAACGATTCTTCACCGCCCGTAAAATGCGGTAGGTTCTTTGTTGATCTCCCTCAAAATAGAGCACCGTATCCACCATGTGTTCCAGGATTTTTGGTCCGGCAATAGCCCCACCCTTGGTCACATGACCAACCACAAAGACAGTGATACCGTTAGTTTTAGCAAGTTGCATTAAGTCTGCCGTTACTTCTCGAATTTGGGCCACCGATCCCACGGCTGAAGACATTTCCGGTTCTTGCATAGTTTGTACCGAATCAATAATGACATAATCCGGCTTTAATTGACTAATGTTTTCCTTAATGGCCGTCATGTCCGTTTCTGGATAAAGGTAAAATTCATCTCCACCGACGTCTAGCCGATCTGCCCGCATTTTAATTTGAGTAGCACTTTCTTCCCCTGAAACATAAAGAACTCGCCCATGCTTATGCGCTAATTGTCCTGAAACTTGCAATAATAAGGTAGACTTCCCAATTCCTGGATCTCCCCCGATTAAAACTAGCGAACCTGGTACAATACCACCACCCAAGACACGGTTCAGCTCTAAAAGCTCCGTCTTCACCCGGGGTGTTTCATGTACCGCTACCTTATCCAAAAGTTCTGGTTGAATCCGACTCCCTCCCAAAGTGATCCGAGGTTGGGTCGCCACTTTACTAGTAGACGTTTCTTTTTTTTGAATTTCTTCAACTAGAGTATTCCAGTTGCCACAATTAGGGCAACGTCCAAGATAACGAGGTGAGTTATAGCCACAGTTTTGACATACATATTGTGTTTTAACCTTTGCCACATCTTCACCTTCCTATTTTACGCCAGAGGAGCCAAAGCCCCCAGTTCTTTCTTTTTTCGGACCTAAATCATTGTCCGCCAAGAGATAAGGCATAAAAATCCCCTGACCTATGCGCTCACCCTTTTTAATGGTGATATCTTTAAGACCAAAATTAATCAGCTGGAAAAAGATTTCACCTTCATTACTTTCATTGTTGTAATAATCCGCATCTACAATTCCAACTCCGTTAGGTAAAATCAAATTACGCTTAAGCGGATTAGAGGAGCGATTTGCCAACATGAGAAACTCATTTTCAGCCATATAAGCTTTGATACCCGTAGGCACTAAATACGGCTTGAGGTCTTTTTGACCATTTAAATAATCAATTTCAGTGGGAGCCTTTTTATGGAAAAGCATCCACAAAATTCTAATAAAGTTGCGCTTCCAAATACTTGGTAACACAAAGTCTTCACGAGCACAAAAATCATAGCCCGCGGCTTTTTTGGTTGCCCGACCAGGTAAAGTTAAACCATCCTGGGCATACTTTGAAACAATTTCAAATCCTCTTTTCATTGGTCTCCCTCTTTTCTTTACAGCTAAACAAATTATAACATACCTAACTCCATTCGTTAAAAATCTCGTCTCAAATTTTACTTTCTAAAAGACAAAAACGCCCTGCCAGACTGACAGAGCGTTTTTAAACTAATTCTTATTTGTTAACTGGCTTTTTCCAAACAGACATAATCACTGCCGCTACAATTGAACCAACTAAAACAGCGATGATGTAACCTGGAATGTTAGTTGCTAATGGTGTCACCCAGAAACCACCGTGAGGGGCAGGCACACCAACTTTAAGCATCCCAACTAAAGCACCACCGATTGCAGAACCGATGATACATGAAGGAATAACCCGACCTGGGTCGGCTGTGGCAAATGGAATAGCACCTTCTGTGATAAAGGAGAAACCAAGCACCCAGTTAGAAACCCCGGCACGACGTTCGTCTTCCGTGTACTTGTTTTTGAAGAAAGCTGTCCCAATAGCCGTAGCAAATGGAGGAATCATTCCCCCCACCATTACAGACGCCATCAAAATTGCAGAAGTCTTAGAAGTTGGGTCGTTAGCAAAGGCCCCAGAAGCAAAGACGTAAGCTGCTTTGTTGAAAGGACCCCCCATATCAATGGACATCATCCCAGCTAAAATCATGGTAAGTACAACGATATTACCTGTCCCCATCCCGTTCAAGAAGTGGGTAATAGCTAAGTTAATGCCAGAGAAAATTGGGTTGATAATGTAGTACATAATCAAAGCAATGAAGAGCAAGCCAAAGATTGGGTAAATCAACATTGGCTTCATTCCTTCAACGGACTTAGGTAAGTGCGCAGCTACCTTCTTCATACCCAACATTAAGTAACCGGCAATAAAACCGGCGGCTAAACCACCCAAGAAACCAGCTGGTGAAGTTGAGTCCTTCATGAAGTTAACTGGGTATGTCCCGCCTAAGGAAGCATTCGCAATCGAAGCCATGAAACCACCGACAAAACCAGGCATTAAGGCTGGAGTGTCACCGATTGATTCAGCAATGTAGGCCGCTAAAACAGGAACCATGAAGGCAAAGGCTAAGTTACCAGCACCATTTAAGAAAATAAAGGCAGGGTTCTTAGCACCACCGGCCATGTATTGTTCTACGATGAAGGAAAGAGCCATTAAAATCCCACCACCGATAACAAATGGCAACATGTGGGAAATTCCGTTCATCAATTGCTTGTAGATGTTTCCCCAAACTGTACCATCTGATTCAGCCGAAGTAGATGCGTCTGCACCTGTAGAGTGGAAAGTTGGTGCATTACCGTCAAGAACCGTTTGAATCAAGTCTTCAGCATTCTTGATAGCAGCTGTAACTGGTTTGTTAACCAATGGCTTACCATCAAAACGAGGCATTTCCACCTTCTTATCAGCAGCCACGATAACCCCAGCGGCACGATTGATTTCATCCGGTGTTAAGCGGTGCTTAATACCTTCAGAACCATTAGTTTCAACTTTGATATCAACGCCCATCTTTTCAGCAGTCTTAATCAAGTTTTCTTCGGCCATGTAAGTGTGGGCAATCCCATTAGGACAAGCGGTAACAGCCACAATGTAAGGACGTTCTTCGTTAGAAGCAGCGGCAGCGGCTTCCTTAGCCTTTTGCGCTTCTTCACGTTGACGTTCTTCTTCTTCTTGAGCCGCAATTGCCTTAGCAAAGACGTCTTGTACGTCATCAGGGGTTTCAGCACCCTTTAATTCTTCTACCACTTCAGGGTTCATTAACACTTTGGATAAAGCTGCTAGAGCTTGTAAGTGAGTGTTGTCGCCACCTTCTGGCGCAGCAATCATGAAGAATAAGTGAGCTGGTTGACCATCGAATGATTCGTAATCAATCCCTGCCTTACTACGCGCGAATAACACCGCTGGCTTCACAACTGCTTCGTCATGAGCGTGAGGAATGGCAATTCCGCCCCCCATCCCAGTTGTGGATTGTTCTTCACGTTTGATAATATCTGCCTTGTATACTTCTTCATCATTAATGATGCCTTTTACGAAGTATTGGTGAACCATTTCGTCGATTACTTCAGATTTAGAAGTTGCCTTCAAATCCATAATCATGATATCTTTCATCAATAAATCACGAATGTCCATTGTTACACTTCCTTTTCTTATTATTTTAGTTTACTTTTTAATATTCAGTAATTTCAATTTGTGGTAAGATTTCGTCAATCTTAGCGCGGTTGGCTAGGTCTTCAGAGAAGGCAGTCGCAGAACCACAAGCTAAACCGTAACGGAAAGCTTCCATAGGATTTTTGGTCTTTGCGTAAGTTCCTACGAAACCACCAATCATGGAGTCACCGGCCCCTACAGAATTAACGACCGTACCCTTAGGTGCTAAGGAGCGGTAAACCTTGTCCTTCGTAATCATTAAACCACCGTCACCAGCCATAGAGATTAAGACATTTTGCGCCCCTAAATCTAATAACTTACGACCGTACTTTACGATATCGTCAATGCCATCAAACTTCACACCGAATAATTCGGCTAACTCGTGATTGTTGGGCTTTACAACTAGTGGTTGTTGTTCTAAAGTCTTCATCAAGCTTTCACCAGTTGTGTCAATCACAAATTGCGCTCCCTTAGAGCGAATTAACTTGATTAAGTCAAAGTAAAAACTTTCATCCAAGCTAGGCACTAAAGAACCCGCAAAAATTACAACGTCATCTTCAGTCAACTTATCAAATTGTGCAGTGAAAGCTGCCACTTCAGCTTCAGAAATCGTAGGCCCTTGACCGTTGATTTCAGTTTCTTCTTGGGCTTTAATTTTCACGTTAATCCGAGTATCCGCGGCAATTTTGGTAAAGTTTGTCTTCAAACCAACCTTTTGCAAAGCTTCATCCACGAATTGACCGGTGAAACCACCTAAAAATCCCCAGGCTTCGCTAGCGACACCAAGTTCACCCAAGATACGGGAAACATTAATTCCCTTTCCCCCAGGCAACATGTTGCTGTAGTCCATGCGATTAACTTCGCCTAAGGTTAATTCTTCTAATTGCACAATGTAGTCAATTGAAGGATTTACAGTAACTGTGTAAATCATTTAAAAACCTCCTGAATAGATGTTTGGTTGTTATATTGGCGCCGGATGTGAGCTGGTAATTTTCCCGTCACTATTTCCACTTGGTCAAGGTTTGCAATTTGCACAAAGGAAACCGCCGAAAACTTACTGGCATCTGCCAGAACAAAAGTTTGTTCACTTTGCTCAATGGCCAAGCGTTTTAAAGCTGCTTCATCAGGATCAGGCGTTGTCAGTCCGTATTGGGGATGAATCCCATTAATGCCAATAATTGCTTTATTAAAGCGATATGAACTTAAAGCTGCTAAAGCCTGACTGCCAACCACTGCCTTAGTGTTGTCTTTGAGACGACCACCTAGGACAATGGTTTGGATGCCCCGGTCAGCTAACTTTGAAGCGTGACTAACGCCATTAGTGACTACGGTAACCTTCATCCCAGGTCGCAAGTAATCAACCACATTCAAAGTAGTCGTCCCCGCATCGAGATAAAGAACATCATTCTCCTGAATCAAGGTCGCCACGTATTTGGCCAAGGCGGCCTTTTCACTTGTATTTTGGACGGATTTTCCAACCACATCAAGCTCTTGTTGCAATGAGTACTTGAGCTTTGCTCCCCCATGCACGCGTGTTAACAAGCCTTGTTCTTCCAAGAGTTGTAAATCACGACGAGCTGAAGATTCTGAGCAGGCAGTTTGATTGCAAATATCTTGAATCTTGACGATATTATCGTTCTTAAGCATTTTCAAGATAATCTCTTGTCTTTTTTCTGCAAGCACTTCCATCACTCCCTACAATATACTATCATCCTCAAACTAAAAAAGCAATCACAAATCATCAAAAACCGTCAGAAACTTCCATGAAAATAAAAGAAAGCGTCATTTTCATCCAGTATTGTGGACAATCAATTTTTCTATTCTTTTAAATTTCACCATTCAAGATGCATTGAAACATGCTATGATGTACTGAGAAAAGAAAGGAGTTTTTTATGCTTTATCAACAAATTTCAGCTAATAAACGTAACACCATCATCGTTCTCTTCTTATTTGCTGTTTTGATGGTATTACTTGCTAGTTTTCTAGGTTACATATTTGGAGTCAAATTTGCTTTGTGGTTCTTTACTGGTTCAGTAATTTACGCCACTATTTCCTACTTCTACGCTGCCAATGTGCTTATGCAAATTAACGATGCAAATGAACTTCACCCTGCCGATTATCCACAATTATTTTCTATGGTTGAAGAACTTTGTATCGCAGCTGCGCTCCCAATGCCACGTGTGTATCTAATTCAAACTGCTTGTCCTAACGCATTTGCTACTGGTCGTAACCCTCAGCACGCTAGCATTGCTGTAACGACGGGTCTACTTCAAATGATGGAAAATGATGAACTTCAAGCTGTCATTGGTCATGAACTAGCTCATATTAAAAATTACGATACACAAGTTACTACAATTATAAGTGTACTAGCTGGGCTTATTTCTTCACTGGGATTAGGCGCCCTTTACTTTGCGTTTAGTTTTTTTCGTACACGCTTCAACAATTTTTATTTTCAAATTATTTTCTACTTAATTGGTGCCGTAATTTTATTTATTGGCCTAGTTATAACTTGCATCGGGATCCCTATCAGTAAAATTCTCTATTTCATGTTGTCACGACAACGTGAATATCTGGCAGATGCTTCATCTGTAAACTTTACCAGAAATCCAGATGGTATGATTCGCGCTTTGCAAAAATTGCGGGGAGATAAACATGTTATGCCACGCGGTGGAGCTTTGGGTCACGAATTATATTTTAACGTTGGCCAAGTCGGCTCCTGGTTCTCTAATCTCTTCTCAACGCATCCGACATTAGATAGCCGTATTTCACGTTTACTAGACAGTTTCTCTGTTAAGCATTAATTTCTTATCTAACAGATTTAAATTCAATTTCGAAGTAATTAATCTTAACGATTGACTATGACGTCAAGAATTTGAAGCAAGGTTATCAAGGAGCTTTAGCCACAGATTACTATGGCCGGGCGTTACCCAAACATGACCACGGAAGCTATAATTTTGAACGCTATACCGACCTACAAAGTCGGTTATTCAAGGGTTTTAAAGAGATTTATCAGCGCCAAGTAAACCTGAAAATGCTAATCCAAAAAATTACCGTGGTGGCCAGCGATGTCATGCCGGCTAAGGAAGCTGATTGGGTGCAAGTCAGCCAACAGTTAGATTTATTTGCTGATTTTACCCAAGCCGAAACGTCCAAATCACGGGCTCACCCCGCCATGCCTCGCGCGGAATGTGCTGCCCAATTCATGCCTTTTGTAGCCTTGACAGGCTATGAGGAGTTATTGGCACAAAAGGCTGAGGTAAGGTCTTCCCAGCAGATTTTAGCCAGTGATGAACAAGAGGTTTTGGCCCAAGCCTTGGTGCAAGTTAAAGAGGACTTGCCAGTTAAAGTATGGGTGAATTACTATGATCAGAAGAAAGAAAAGGAAGTTGAATTGATTGGGACTGCCGAGAAGGTATTAGAGTTGGACAAAACCTTGCTAGTTTCCGAGCAGAAGTTAGATTTTGGTCAGCTTTATCGTGTGGAAATATTGAAATAAGTAGCAATTATCTCGCAATTACTTGCGGGATTTTTTTCTTTTATGTTATTGGCTTTGAGTGGCAAATCTCTGTTTTCCCAACACCTTTGGGCACTTTCTAATAAAATTGCTCAATTCATATCCGACATTTTCATTATATGCGTCCTCTAAAATCAAGATAAATAAAATTACCTCTTTGCACAAAAAACTCCCCGCCCAAACGGACGAGGAGTGCAATGATTTTGTGGGTAGATTCATTGTAACATATCATGCTACGGAATTGCGGTTTTTACCAGCATTGCGCATGGCCAACTCTAAATCTAAGTCCACCACATTTATTTGCCTAATCAGCTTCTAATAATCCCCAATACTTATCATGTGATACATGCCATCGAATCTTTCTTGGTAGCATCACTTTTTCATTCAAGATCAATTCATTTCCTTAATTTTTAAAGGAGTGAATTGGTGCTGGGATGGCACCACCACGGTTAATCATTGCTGCCGACGATTTGTGGTTGTATGACATCACCGGTGCGTGACCTAATAACCCCCCAAATTCTACCGCATCACCGACTTTAGCACCTGGCACTGGAATCACCCGCACCGCAGTGGTCTTATTATTAATCATCCCAATCGCGGCTTCATCCGCAATCATAGCTGAAATAGTTTCCGCTGGTACATCACCTGGAACAGCGATCATATCCAAACCAACAGAACATACTGCAGTCATAGCTTCAAGTTTTTCCAGATTTAAGGAACCAGCATTCACAGCGTCAATCATGCCGGCATCTTCTGAAACGGGAATGAAGGCACCAGACAAGCCTCCGACTCGGTTGCAGGCCATAATCCCACCTTTTTTGACGGCATCATTTAACATAGCCAAGGCTGCTGTCGTCCCATGAGTTCCAACTTGTTCAAGCCCAATTTCTTCAAGAACTTGAGCTACGGAGTCACCAACAGCTGGTGTTGGCGCTAAGGATAAATCAACAATCCCAAAAGGTACGCCTAAACGTTCAGAAGCAACCGTTCCGACTAATTGTCCCATTCGTGTCACCTTGAAGGCTGTTTCCTTAATAGTATTAGCTACCACATCAAAAGATTCGCCTTTTACCTTTTCTAGAGCTGACTTTACTACTCCCGGTCCAGAAACCCCAACATTAATGACGACATCGCGTTCACCAACCCCATGAAAAGCTCCAGCCATGAAAGGATTATCCTCCACAGCATTACAAAAGACCACCATCTTAGCATTGGTCATCACATCCAATTCAGCAGCTTCTTTAATCACGTGACCCATTTGATTAACGGCATCCATGTTAATTCCACTACGAGTAGATCCAACATTGACAGACGCACAAACTAAGTCAGTTTCGGCTAAAACTTGCGGTAAAGAAGCAATCAAAGTTTCGTCTCCCGTTTGGTAACCTTTTTGCACTAAAGCTGAAAAACCACCAATAAAGTTCACCCCCACAGCTTTAGCTGCTCGGTCAAGTGTTTGGGCATATTTCAGGTAATTTTTATCATGGGAAGCCGCCGCAATGATGGAAATTGGAGTGACAGAAATCCGCTTGTTAACAATCGGAATGTTGTATTCCGCTTCAATTTCTTCCCCTACCCGCACTAAATTCTTGGCTTGGGTAGTAATTTTATCGTAGATTTTTTGACAAGCTTTATCACTGTCAGAATCAATACAATCTAAAAGGGAAATCCCCATTGTAATAGTCCGAATGTCCAAATTTTGATCGGAAATCATCCGACTAGTTTCAAGAATATTTTCGATATCCATGGAATCTTCCTTTCTAATTTTAAAGTTTGTGCATAGCTTGATAGAGTTCGGCGTTACGCACGTTGATTTCCACACCTAGCTTTTGGCCTACTTCCTTGAGATCCGCACTAATTTGAGTAAATTCAGGTGCATCGGCTTGGACCTCGATCATCATCATCATAGTGAAAAAATCATCCATAATCGTCTGGGAAACATCTAAAATATTAATGTGGTTTTGCGCTAAATATTGACTGACTCCGGCAATAATTCCGACTTGGTCTTTACCGACGGTTGTTAAGATTGCTTTCATATTTTCACCTTCATTTTCATGTTTTCATTCAAATTATACTTGATTTTCCGCATTTAAGCAAAATTATTCAATTTTTTGTTCGTGATTTTTTCTGAAAATTATTTTACCACTGCTAACATATCCGTGTTAAACTAGATATTGCATTTATTTTGAAATAAGGAGGATTTATTTTTTGTCTGCAATCTATAAAAATATCAAACCTAAGACTCGCTTAATTGTAACTGTTTTATTACTTTTAGCCTGCTTTATTTCGCTCGCTAGTCAAACAATGATGTTAACGGCTTTGCCGGTCATTCAAAAAGCCATGCACGTCAGCTTGAATGCTGCCCAATGGCTCACTGCCGGCTACACCCTCTTAATTGGGGTCATCACACCACTTTCATCTAATTTATACGAAAAATTCCGTAATCGCACTGTTTTTTTAGGCATTATTACTACTTTTGTATTGGGAACCTTATTAGGCTGTCTGGCGCAAAATTTCTTAACCTTACTGCTAGCTCGACTTGTTCAAGCTTTGGCGGGGGGACTTTTAATGTCCTTTCAAATGACCACCATGGTCTCCATCTATCCTCCGCAAAAACGTGGAACTATCCTAGGCCTTTCCGGTTTGGTCGTAGCCTTTGGTCCTGCGATTGGCCCCACACTCTCTGGTTTTATTATGACTACCTTAGGCTGGCGTTACCTCTTTTACCTTGTCTTACCATTAATGTTAGCTATTTTGATTTTAGGGTACATTTTCTTCCCTAACTTTAAAGAACCACAAGACATTAAAATTGACTATCTCTCAGTTTTCATCTCCCTCTTAGGTTCTTCTTTGGCACTCGGTTCACTGACTGTCTTCCAAAATAATTTAGCTGTCGCCACTACCATGTTAATTGGCGGTTTGGTTATCTTGTATCTTTTTGTCCGCCGACAATTGAAACTCGAACAACCAATGTTAAAAGTAACCATCTTTAAAGTACGTTCCTTTAGATTAATGACCTTTGTCGGGATGTTAGCTTTCGTCGCTTTACTGGGAACAGAAGCCATGATTCCGATTTACACTCAAAATGTCTGGGGAGTTTCCAGTATGGTTTCCGGGCTAATCTTACTTCCCGGGGCCCTGTGTAATGCCTTAGCTGCCGCCATCGTGGGCCCACTTTACGATAAACATGGTCCTAAATACTTAATCATTTCTGGGGCAATTCTAATGTTAATTGCCTCCATTCCTTTAGTAACCATCAGTAAGGATACTTCGATTTGGGTCTTAACCATCTTTTATTCCTTCCGTATGATTGGCAATGCCATGGTCTTCTCACCTGCGATGTCCGAAGCCTTTAAAGCTCTCCAATTGCGTGAAATCAGTCATGCTACTGCTTTAAATAATACTTTACGCCAAACTTCCGGAGCGGTAGCTAATACCGTCGTAGTCGTGTTAGCGGGGATTCCAGCCTCCTTTACTGTCGGAACCCGGTTATCTATGTGGGTGATTGTTTTAGCAGTAGTCCTGATGTTAGGGATTTTCTTACAATACTTACGCAAACCAGCGTAAACTTAACGCCGCTTGTCTTAAGATGGACGGTTTTTACTTGGTAAAAGTAAGAAAAGAGGCTTGACAGATAATTTCAGCCGCATTACAATTTGGATGTTATCGCTTACAGGAGGTTTGTGAAATGAAAACATTAAATGTTAAAAAAGGTCCGCAAAATGTTTCTACTATTATTCAAGGATGTATGCGGATGCCAGAGTTATCTGTTGACCGCGCGGCCCAGGTCATTCAAAACGCCGTTGACCACGGAATTAATTACTTTGACAACGCTACTTGTTACACCCAAGGTGAAGCCGAAAAACGCTTCGGAGATGGATGGAAACAAACTGGTATTAGTCGCGACAAAATTATTGTGCAAACAAAGGTAGGGCTAGAATTTCCACGCGATGAATTCGACTGGACGAAAGAAAATATCTTGACGAACGTTGATGAATCTTTAGCACGGATGCACACCGACTACCTTGACGTCCTCCTATTGCATCGACCAGACTTAATCTTCGATCCAGAAGAAGTCGCAGCTGCCTTTGACGAACTGCACCAAAGCGGCAAGGTACGTCACTTTGGGGTCAGCAATGTGCCACCTATGCAATTCGAATTATTAAAGAAGTTTGTCAAACAGCCTTTGGTATTCAATCAATTACAATTATCTTTAGATCAATCACAATTAATTGACCAAGACCTCTATATTAACGACAAAACGACTGAGATGTCAATCAACCGTGATGGTGGCCTACTCAACTATAGTCGCTTAAATGACATCACCATCCAAGCCTGGTCACCATTACAATACGGTAAATTCGAAGGTAGCTTCATTGATAGCCCTAAGTTCCCTGAACTTAATGCTACTCTCGAAGAATTAGGTAATAAATATGGCGTCTCCAAGGCAGCCATTGCTATTGCCTGGATTTTACGTCACCCCGCCCACATGCAAGCCATTGTTGGTACCATGAATCCCGAACATCTAGCAGAGGTGGTCCCAGCTCAAAAAGTCAACTTGACTCATCACGAGTGGTACCAACTTTACTTAGCTGCAGGTAAATTCTTGCCATAAAGAAAAAAGTCCTCAATAAATTTGAGGGCTTTTTTAGGTTAGTGAGTAAATGCTTGGTACCAGGCCTGAGCCAGAACCTGACCACCTAAAAGATTGATATGCAGGCCATCACCAAAGCTATACTCTACCTTAGGTGCCTGGGTCTTAGGGTCTAGGAGTAATGCAGCTCCATCAATCACATTAGGCTGGGTTAGTAACCAAGTATTTAGTTCCTGGCGTAATTTTTCAATTTTTGTCATCTGTATCGCTGTTATTCCCGCTTGCTTTTCAACCTTGGGTAAAGTGGTGAACCAGACATTAGGCCCCTGTAATTGCCTGAAACCCGCTTGTAATTGTGCTAAACTCGGGATATCTTCCCCCGCTAGCGCCGGTAATAGTAAATCATTTTCACCAATTGAAATCAAGGTGATATCTGCTTGAAAATTCTTACCGGCTTCTCTTTGGAGAAGACTTTGACCATAAGTCCGGAAAAGCGGCGGATTTTCTGGTGCGCCCTTTAACAGCCGACTTCCTGAAATTGCAGTGTTGGCAAAAGAATAAGCTTGAGGTGCAGCCAATAATTTTTCAAATAAAGGTTCGGCTACCATTCCCATTTCAGCCAAAGAGTCGCCGGTAATTTCCACCACTTGCGCCTCTTCTTTAGTCCACACTAAGAACTGTTCCAAACAAAACCAAGCCTTGCGTTTTTGATAGTCTGACCGTAACTTAGGCAAGTAAGCCGCCCGACGTGCATAAGTACCATTAATTAATTTAGGTGCATAGGTCACTACATAATCGGCATAACTTTGCATTTGATTAGCTTGCATCCAAACATAAAAAGTTTCTCCAGGTGTTAAAGTTAACTGACAAGGATCCAAATATACCTTTTGGCCTTGAGGAATACGGATTTGTTCCTGATAACGTAAAGTTTGACGCTTACTTACTTGGAAATCCGCTTGTTTCGAGACCAGAATACAATCAAAAACTAAATCTGTGGTCCCATAAAGGTTACTCAAAACCAAGCGAAGCTTATTGCCCGCTAAAGGATTAGTGAATTTCACGACTTGAGATAACTGTTCTAACTTCGTGGGGAAGCTCGAAAAATCATCACATTGTTGTAACCAGCCATTTTGCCATTCAATCATGTCTTACCTTCTTTCATTAAAAAAGGACCAGGCATTACCCCGGTCCTTTTGTCTAAAGTTTAGTGCTGGTTCGCCAAAAGGTCAATCACATCTTTTGGATTTAAACCTGCAAAATACTTATCTAAATCTGCCTTCTCCAGAACTTCAGTAATGGCTTCTGGAGTGTAAAGTACCCCTTTAAGCTGGTCTTCTAACTCAGAAACATCACCCGTTCCGAAGAAATCCCCATAAAACTTGACATTATCAATCTTACCTTTCTTAACTAAAAAACGACCATCGATTGTCCCACCCGTGAAATGCTTGCGCTTTTGGATGGTAAATTCAGGTGATTTACCGTACACCCAATCCCAATTTTTGTAAAGTTTATCTTCGATAGCTCGAATTCCTGCGCGGTCTTCATCCGTTAAGTGGTATTCATATTCCTTGATTTCATCTAACGAATCTACTTGCCAAATTGATTTAATAATTTCATCGCGAAAACCTGCGGTATCTAAATCTTGGTATTCCGCCTTCATGTAAGGCTTCAAATTGGTTACCCGACTCCGCACAGACTTAATCCCTTTCGATTCAATCTTATCAGCGGGAACTCTCAAGGCGTTAGCTACTGTGTCGGTATTTACATTAAACATGAGCGTCCCGTGACTAAAGGTCTTACCGTTGCGCGTGTACATGGCATTACCTGAGAACTTCTTACCATCGACCACAATATCATTGCGCCCATTAACTTCAGCCCTAGTAACCCCTAACTTGTGGAGTGCATCCACGACGGGTTGCACTAAAGTTTTGAAGTCACCAAATTTTTGAGTCGCAGCGGGAACCACAAAGGAAAAACAAAGATTTCCCATATCTTGGTACATCGCACCACCACCAGATAAACGCCGTGTCACGGTCACATTATGGGCTTGGCAATACTCTTGGTTGATTTCTTCTAAAGTATTTTGGTTACGTCCGACAATAATACACGAGTCTTCAATATAAAATAGCATAAAAGGTGGTTTTATTTTATCGCTATTCATCAAGTATTGTTCGGTCGCCAAATTCTCCCGAATATCATTAGACTTCATAATTACATATTGCATTTTCTCGGACATAAGAGCACTTCCTTTATTTTTTAAATATTTGTTGGGAAACCTTCCGCTACATCAGCCACATCACCAACAGCTTCTGCAATTGATGGGTGTGGGTGGATGGTTAAGGCCACATCCTTCACCGTGCTACCGGATTCAATTGCTAAGGTTAATTCACTAATCAAGTCAGAAGAGTGAGGACCAACGATTTGAGCACCCACAATCACATCTGTATCCTTGATGTAAACCAAACGTACAAAACCACTAGTAGCGTCCATGGATACGGCCCGGCCGTTGGCAGCAAATGGGAATTGAGCTTTTCCAACATTTAAGCCTTGTTCCTTGGCTTCGGCAACAGTTAAACCAGTTGTGGCAATTGAAGTATCAGTGTAACATACCGCTGGCATTGCCCGGTAATCAACAATTGTTGACTTCCCGGCGATAGCTTCGGCTGCAACCTTACCTTCATAAGATGCTTTGTGGGCCAGGGCAAAGCCAGGAACCACATCACCGATAGCGTAAATGTTAGGGACGCTTGAACGACTTTGATTGTCAACTTCAATCAAGCCACGTTCGTTAACCTTCACACCAGCTTGTTCTAAGCCCATATTTTTGGTATTTGGACGCCGACCAACAGAAACAATTACGTAGTCAGCATCTAAGGTTTTTTCTTCTCCGTTAACTTCGAAGGTAACCTTAACGCCATCTTCGGTTTCTTCGGCATTCTTGGCCATAGCATTTGTGTAAATATCCACATTTTGTTCGTTGAAGTGTTGTTCGACCACTTTAACTAAGTCTTTTTCATAGTTAGCTAAAATTGAGTTAGAACCTTCAAGGATGGACACGTGAGCACCAAAGTTAGCGTAAGCAGACGCTAATTCAGAACCAATGTAACCCCCACCAACGACAACTAATTCCTTAGGAATTTCCTTCAAAGCTAAAGCGCCGGTTGAGTCTAAGACGCGCTTGCCAAACTTGAAGTTAGGAATTTCAATAGGGTGAGATCCTGTCGCAATAATTAAATTGTTGAATGTGTAAGTTTGCGCTTTGTCATTACTAATCACACGTAATGAGTTATCATCTTTCAAGAAAGCGTCCCCCCAGATAACATCAATGTGGTGCTTCTTGAATAAGAAACCAACCCCACCAGTCATCCGATCAACAACAGATTGTTTCCAATCTTGAGTTTTTTCAAAGTCTAACTTAGCTGCCGTCACGTTAAGCCCCATCTTTTGTGAGCTCATGGCGTGTTGATAGCGGTGAGCAGCTTCAATCAGAGCCTTAGATGGGATACAACCAACATTCAAACAAACACCACCTAGGTATTCACGTTCGATTACCGTTACCTTTTGTCCCATTTCAGCAGCACGAATAGCAGCCACATAACCACCAGGGCCCGCACCAATCACAACTGTATCTAAATCAATCGCAAAATCTCCTACAACCATTACCTATTCACTATCCTTCCATCAATAATAATTCAGGGTCGCTTAATAATTCTTTCAAGCGGTTCAATGCCTTTTGTGCAGTTGCCCCGTCAATTACACGGTGGTCGACAGCTAATGATAACTTGAGGACACGAGCAACACTAATTTCACCTTCAGCGTCAACAACTGGTTCTTGAGCAATCTTACCGATACCTAAGATAGCAACTTCTGGCCAGTTAATTAATGGGGTAAAGAAACCACCGCCAACGGAACCGATGTTTGTAATTGACATTCCCGTATGGTTCATATCTGCTGAAGATAATTTACCGTCTTTAGCTTTGGCTGTGTTAGCAGAAATTGCCCGCGCGATGTTAAAGAGGCTTAATTGGTCAGCATTCTTAATGTTAGGCATGAAGAGACCTTTAGGTGTATCGGTAGCAATCCCAATATTAATGTAGTCTTTAAAGACTGATTCTTGGTTATCCATATCAACCGTTGAATTGAAAATTGGGTATTCCTTCATCACTACGGATAAAGCCTTAACCACGTAAGCTAGGAAAGTTAACTTCACATCATGACTTGCAGCTAATTCCTTGTACTTCTTACGGTGATTCCACAGCTTATCAACCACTACTTCATCAAACAAGTGGATGTGTGGAATTTCTTGAACATTACGTACCACCGCTTTAGCAGTTGCCTTCCGGATACCGTTCATCTTTTCACGATGTTCTGGGAATTGGGCATCGGCAACGGCTGCAACAGCTGTTTCCTTTGCTGGAGCTGCTTCACGCACATCAACTTCAGGTACAACTTTGTTTTCAGGTGTTGCAGGACCATTAGTCAAGAACTTATCCACATCAACTTTTAAGATTTGACCGTGGTTACCCGTTCCTTTAACTTGAGCTAAATCAACACCTTTTTCACGCGCGTAAGCCCGTACTGAAGGCATAGCTAAGACAGGTAAACTATGGTCTTGAGGTTGACCTACAACAGGAACGTTAGCCGAGGTTACAGGAACAGCGACTGCGGTTGGTGTTGTTCCCGCAGATGCTGTCGCATTTCCTTGACCAGCAGCCACAGAGAATTCAACCAATGGTTGACCTACTTCAGCCGTTTCACCTTCGGAAACTAAGATGGCTGTCACCGTACCAGTAACTGGGGATGGGATTTCTTCAACTGATTTGTCATTTTCAATTTGAACTAAGTCATCATCTTCCTTCACTGTGTCACCGACTTTAACGTGCCATTCACCGACTGTTCCTTCAGCAATTCCTTCACCAATATCAGGTAAATTAAAGTGGTAAATATCACTACCACCGGCTGGAGTGGCAGCGGTAGCTGAAGTCGTGACTTCGTCCACGTTTCCTTCACCTTCAGCAACTTCTAATTCAACTAAGGGTTGACCTACTTCAGCTGTTTCCCCTTCGGAAACTAAGATAGCCGTAATTTTCCCAGCAATTGGGGAGGGAATTTCTTCAACTGATTTATCATTTTCGATTTGAACTAAGTCGTCATCTACCTTAACCGTGTCACCGACTTTAACGTGCCATTCACCGACTGTTCCTTCGGCGATTCCTTCACCGATATCTGGTAATTTAAATTGGTATTTGCTCATTTTCTTGCCCACCTCTTAAAAATTTACAGTTTCTCGTACTTGTGCAATGATATCTTGCTTATTTGGTAACCAGTCATCCTCAGCTTCACTGAATGGATATGGTGTGTCAGGCGCAGATACCCGACCAACTGGTGTATCTAAGTATAAAGCAGCTTTTTCGACAATTACCGAAGCTACGGCTGCGGCAACCCCAGCTTGACGTTGGGCTTCTTGCACGATAACAGCCTTACCAGTCTTCTTCACAGTTTCTACGATGGCTGCTTCATCCAGTGGTGACACTGTACGTAAATCTAAGACTTCAACGTCAATTCCTTCCTTAGCTAATTCTTCAGCTGCCTTCAAGCTTTCTTGTACCATGTAGCCATAGGTAATAATGGAAACATCCTTACCTTCGCGCTTCACAGCCGCCTTGTCCAATGGTAAAGTATATTCTTCTTCAGGAACTTCTTCCTTAATTGAACGGTATAGCTTCATATGTTCCAAGAAGACCACGGGGTCATCAGAACGAATTGAGGAAATCAATAAACCTTTAGCGTCATATGGACCAGAAGGGATTACCACACGAATCCCTGGAGTTTGTGCTACTAAACCTTCTAAACTATCTGAGTGTAATTCTGGTGTGTGTACCCCCCCACCAAATGGCGAACGAATCGTTACCGGCATCTTAACCGTACCACCCATACGATAGTGTGTCCGTGAGATTTGCGCAGCTACAGAATCCATCACTTCAAATAGAAAACCGAAAAATTGGATTTCTGGTACGGGACGGAAACCTTGGGTCGCTAAACCTAAAGTCAAACCACCAATTCCAGATTCAGCTAAAGGAGTATCGAAAACACGGTCTTCACCGTGGGTTGCTTGCAAGCCTTCAGTGGCCCGGAAAACCCCACCATTTTTACCAACGTCTTCACCAAAGATCAAGACCTTATCGTCACGTTTTAATTCTTGGTCCAAAGCTTGTGTAATAGCTTTGATCATTGTTGTTTTAGCCATATTAGTTTTCCTCCTTAGCTACAAATTTATCGATTTGTTCTTGGATTACAGCTGGTGTATCGATAAATGTATCCTTCAAGTATTCACTGACCTTTTGCTTTGGTGCAGATTCAACTTCTTGCATGGCTGCATCAATTTGAGCGTTAACTTCTTCTTCCCAGGCACTTTCTTGTTCTTCTGACCAAAGACCCTTATCAGTTAAGAAGAGACGCATCCGTGTCAACGGATCCTTTGCATGCCATTCTTCTTCTTCTTCCGCTGTCCGGTAACGTTTTGGATCGTCTCCTGAAAGAGTGTGTGGTCCGAAACGATATGTTAAAGTTTCGATAAAGACCGGCCCGTTGCCCGCAACAGCAAAATCACGCGCGGCTTTCGAAACAGCGTACACAGCTAACGCGTCCATCCCATCAACTTGAACTCCTGGAATTCCGACTGCCACAGCTTTTTGCGCCAAGGTAGGGGCTGCAGTTTGGACGTGACGTGGTACAGAAATAGCGTAACCATTGTTTTGTGAATAGAAGACCGCTGGCGCTTTAAAGGCCCCGGCAAAGTTCATTCCTTCGTAGAAGTCCCCTTGAGAAGTACCACCATCACCGGTGTAAGTGAAGGCCACATTCTTAGCGCCATTCTTCTTGAGCCCTAAAGCCACCCCAGCAGTTTGGACGTATTGAGCCCCGATGATAATTTGGGGTGGTAAAGCTTTCAAAGTTTCTGGATACTTGTTACCATCAATGTGCCCCCGTGACCATTGGAAAGCTTTCGCCAATGGTAAACCGTGTTGAACTAATTGTGGCACATCACGGTAGGCAGGTAATAAGAAATCTTCCTTTTCCATCGCAAAGTGGGAACCGATTTGGCTTGCTTCTTCCCCAGCTGTGGGTGCAAAGAAACCCAAACGTCCTTGACGGTTAAGCTTAGTTGAACGATCATTTAAAATTCGTGACCATAACATTTCTTTGAAAAGTTCAACTAATTGGTCATCACTTAAGTCAGGCATGAGATCTTTGTTAACCACTTTACCTTTTTCATCTAACACTTGCACAACATCGTGCTTTGGTGTGTCAAAATATTTATTTAAATCGATACCTTTTGACATATTGGAAATCCTCCTTAATCCTTTGGTAGTTCTATAACTATATACGAATAACCTAATAGTATATAATACCGCTTACATGAGTATTTTACTATCATGGAAAACCTTTGTAAACATTGTGATTTTTTTACTTTTATAATTTCAAGTTATTCCGCTATATCAATGTTTTTTGTTAATAAAAAAAAATAATTTTTCATCTTATGTGATTACAATCACATGTAAAACGCTTACAAATATTATCGAAATCTATATTTTCATAAGAAATAATTAATCTTGATTATGGTATAATCGAAAATAAAAACGAGGTTCTTGCCAATGAACAAATTGGTTAAAATTCTAATCATAGCTGCTATTATTTCCTGGATTGGTGGATCTTTGAGCTTAGCGTTTACTTTTTGGGTTTTAATGACCAAACTTGCCACTGCTTTCCTAATTATCTTTGTTCTACTTGATTTAATCTTTTTTACCGGAATCTTTGCCTCCATCACCGTTTTAGTAATTTTCCTCAAGAAAAAATATCAAACCCAAACAGACGAGCACAAAGAACAAAATTAATCAAAAGACACGTTTTCCTAAATTTGAAGAAAACGTGTCTTTAGTGTCTTATTGATTAACTTGTAGTCTTTATTTATCGAAGTTTACATCTGAACTTGGCTTATTTCGTTTTAACATCAAAGCTAAAATCAAACCGATAATTGTTAGAACCAAAGTAAAGTAAAAACCATAGTGCACCCCATTTGTAAAGGCAGCTTGTTTGTTGCCTCCATCATAGGCACTCTGACCCAAAACTAAACAACTAGTTGCTAAGGCCGTTGCAATCGCCCCGACAATTTGTTGTAAAGTATTCATAATTGTACTCCCATCAGCGCTTTGAGGCCCCCGCAAGGCATTCAAGGCGTGTGTCTGAGATGGTGACATCGCTAAAGGACAACCAATCATCAAGATAATATGAGCTGCAATTACATAAGCAATGGAAGAATCTGGCTGCACCATAATTAGCATCACGGCCCCAATAATGGCAATCACAAAACCAACCCTCGCTGGAATTTGGGCCCCAAAGTTATCATACATCCGTCCGGAAATGGCAGAGACAATAGCATTAACCACCCCACCAGGTAACATGATAATCCCAGTCATAGCAACAGGCAAACCCATCCCATTTTGAATGTATTGAGGGAAAAGGTACATAGCTGACAAGATAACCCCAAAGTCAACCATCACAATTAAAGCACCGATTCTAAAGGAAGGGTTAGCAAAAACTTTCAGGTTCAAAATTGGATGTTCCAGGTGTAATTGACGGTGAACGTAGAATACCAAGACCACCAGTCCTAAAATTAATAAACCTAAAACTAATGGTGAACCCCAACCATTTTCACTGGCAAAACTAGCACCCATCACTAAGGCCCCGAAACCAACTGCAGAAGAGACTAAAGATAAAAAGTCAACTTTCGGCCGAGTAAGTTCAGCAATGTTCTTTAAGTGTAGAACGGCGAAAACTAAAGCAACTACTAAAATAATCGCAAAGGCCCAGAAAATCCAACGCCAAGATAATTTAGCTAATAAAAGTCCGGTTAAAGTAGGTCCAATTGCTGGCGCAAACATGATTACCAAGGCATTAACCCCCATGGCCGCCCCTAATTTATGTGGTGGAAAAATTTGCATCGCCACCGTAAACATTAGCGGTAAAATTAACCCAGTTCCAATTCCTTGAATCATACGCCCCGTTAGAACAATGGCAAAATTTGGTGCCAAGGCAGAGATAACTGCCCCTAAAATAAAGGCACATAAAGCGAAGATAATTGTTTGACGGGTAGTAAACCATTTTGAAATTAAGCTTGAAAATGGTAAAACAATTCCAATCACTAACATATAACCAGTTACTAGCCATTGAAGGGTAGACGTTCCAACCCCTAAGGCCACTTCTAATTTAGGTAAGGCAATATTAAGTGATGTTTCTGAAAGCATCCCTACAAAAGCCCCCATCAACATCCCAGCCATAGCAAGCCAAGGATGTTTCACAGGTACGCGTGCTTTTGTAAAAGTCGCTTTACTTGAGTTTTCCAAAATAAAATCCTCTTTTCTCTAAATTTAACTCTCTTTGAGCTGTTGCTTATCTTAGCAAATTTTTTCCAAACTTCGTAAGTCTTTTTTCTGAAAATGTGTAAATTTTAATTTTGGTTTAAGCTTTTTTTCTTATATTTTCGCTTTTTTCTCTTTTGAAAGGCTTACAAAAAAGCACTTCTCCCCTGAGAAGTGCTTTCATATTTTAATTTATTCGACCGGTACCGTCCAATTATGTGTATCTGGTAAATCACCATTTTGAATCCCAGTTAAAGTTTCATATAACTTGGTTGTAATAGGTCCGGCTTCTGTTTCGGAGTAGAAGACGTGTTTTTCATCATTGTAAGTTAAAGAGCCCACTGGTGAAATAACAGCAGCTGTCCCCATCGCTCCGGCTTCTACTAAGTCATCTATTTCATCAAATGGAATACGCACTTCTTGAGGATTCAACCCCAAGTCTTGCGCTACTACCAAGAGAGATTTCTTAGTGATTGATGGTAAAACTGAAACTGATTTAGGAGTGACAAAGTTACCTTCCTTGGTAATTCCAAAGAAGTTGGCACCCCCAAATTCATCCACATATTTGTGTTCGCGTGGATCTAAGTATAAGGCATCTGCATAACCTAATTTCTTAGCTAATTCGTGAGGGTAAAGACTAGCAGCGTAGTTTCCTGAAGTCTTAGCTCGACCAGTCCCGGCATGAGCTGCACGGTCATAGGCTGAAACCATATAAGCCGCTGGGTGTAAACCATTAATGTAGGCCCCTACAGGGGTAGCGTAAATTCTAAAAATATATTCCTGAGCGGCATCCACCCCTACAATGGGTTCAGAACCAATCAAAAATGGACGGAGATATAACGTCCCGCCTGATCCATATGGCGGAACAAAATCAGCATTAGCTTTCACAACTTCTTTACATGCTTCAACAAATTTGTCTTCAGGATAAGGTGCCATTGACATCCGTTCAGCAGAACGACGTAAGCGCGCTGCATTTTCTTCAGGACGGAATAGGTGCAAACTTCCATCTTTCCAGCGGTAAGCCTTCAAGCCCTCGAAGACTTCTTGTCCATAATGAAGCACTTGCGCAGCTTCAGATAAAACAATCGTGGAATCTTCAGTCAGACCACCTTCTTGCCAAGCACCATCCTTATACACGGCTTGAAAACTATATGGTAAGTCACGATATTTAAACCCTAAATTAGTCCATTCTAAATCTTCTAATTTTTCTTTAGCCATACGCTTTTTCCTCCTAAATCTATGTACGTTCAAGTTAATCCCAAATAACTTGGGAAGATTTAATGCCTTTATCATAAGAAAAAAGTCGCTATTTGTCAATATTTTTTAAGAGTTTTACAATTATTTTTTAATAAAATTCCATAAAAAAAGAAGTCCAGAGACTTCCCAATTCTTATTCTACGCTACTGTCTTTTGCAATTAAAACATCACAACGGGCGGCACGAGTAACATATGAAGCTACAGAACCGACAATAATCCTTTGTAAGAAATTCTTACCTGTTGCTCCCACCACGATTAAATCATTTTCGTATTCTGGTTGGAAGTCATTGACGATTACAGATTTAGGATTTCCGAAACGTAAGTGCACACTTACTTGTTCCGGTGCTAAGTGGTATTTGTCAAGAATATTTTGACGTTTTTGAAGGAGGTATTCTTCGTTGTCTTGTTCTATTTGGTAAATTTTTTCACCATCTAAAGCAATGCCGGCACCACCATATTCCAAAGAATTTAAATCTAAAACACTTAAGATGTCTAAATGTCCATCCTTGGAACGTTCTAAAATATCAAGGGCTGTTTGTAAGGCAATTTCTGATCCTTTGGAACCATCGATTGTAACTAAAATTTTCTTGTAATCTTGACTCATGTTCTTCCCCTACCTTCTTTATCTTTCACCTTTATCATAATCTTTTTAACTGTTCTTTGCAAGCGTTTTATTTATTTTTTTAAATATTATTCAATGATTCCACAATAGTATAGAAACAATAAGCTAGGTATATCACGGCTGGTGGATTCCATAAACTTACCACTAGTTTATCTTTTAATTTTTGTGATTGAACTTTTATTTTAAAAAACTTAACTCCTAAGTAAATAATCACCGCAATTCCTACCAAACCCGCAAAGTTGTCAACCATTAACCACGTTTTATCCGTTACCTGATTCATTATTTCGCTAAAGAGATTATTCCCAAGGTGAAAAATGATAGCCCAAACCAAACCATATTCAAGCGCTAAATAGCCTAAAATAAGCCCAATCGCAAAGGCAAAAGGTGTTTGAATAGCATTCATATGATATAGTCCAAACATAAATGCTGATAATCCTAGGGCTACAGACCTACCATATTGCTTCAAATTACCAAGGATATACCCCCGAAAAACTAATTCCTCTGTTAAGGGGGCTAAAATCACTGAATAAAGCCACATCCCCCAAGTCGTAGAATTAGCACTTGAAGCTTCAACCTGGGCTTGGATTCCATAGTTAAAACGATGTAAAAGTGTCGCTAAAACATGACTATAAAGGGTAGTTAGAGTTTGAATCCCTAAAATCACTAAAATCATGGCAACAAGTACTAACCAATCTGGACTTTTGTGGCTGGTTGGATGACACAAAAGTTGATTTAAATTAGTTTGTCTTAGGCCTAGCATCGCCAGAAAAATCCCGAGAAAATAGGGTAACCCACTAGCTTGTACCTGAGTTTGGCTTTGACCGAGATATTCATTCATTACTATCCGGGTCATTAAGACTCCGAGCGTAAATAGAAGAGAATATTGCAATAAGCGCCACCACAGCACTGATACGTCACCTTTAAATTTTTTCATGTTTCACCTCCATCACAGCCATTATACAACAAAAAAGAGCCCGTAGGCTCTCTTCTTATATAATTAGTTTTTTGTGTTGTGCTTGTAATTCTAAAGCTTGTTCTTGAGTTAAATTCCCCAAGTCGACTAAACGGTTTTCAATCGTTTCTAAAACTTCGACACGATCATTAACATCCGATACAAAATCATACTTATCACCATCAATAATTAATAATGGCGAAGCATCATATTCGGCCATCCATTGATCGTATTGCTTCAACAAACGTTGGTAGTAATCAACCAATGATGGATCTTGGTCAACTTGCTCATATTCCCGTCCCCGCTTTTGGATACGTTTCAACATCGTTTCATAAGAAACTTTAATGGTAATCATCAAGTCGGGAGACTTCTTGTGGGAAGCAAATGGCAATTCTTCCATCATATTGTTAAGTAAGCTCTTGTAAATATCATATTCGACTTCCGTCGCATTACCCATTTCTGTATTCATCTTCATAAAGATTTCGTCTTCATAAATAGAGCGGTCTAAGATATTGTTATCTTCCACCATCGCAGCCTTAATCATTTGGAAACGACGGTTTAAGAAGAAAGTTTGTAACAAGTACGCATAAGGGTTGGTAGCATCCTTATCTCCTTGAGCTCGCTTTTTAGCAGCAATTTCATTTCCCTTATAGAAAATTGGCAAGACAGGGTTGTCCTTTACAGGTTCGTAATACGCTTTGGTTCCTAATTCGTTGGCCAAAATTTCCGTAAGGCTAGATTTCCCAGAACCGATAATACCAGATAAAGTAATCAAAATGATTGAAGCATCCTTTCTTATTAAGCTGGTTTTACGCCAGCCACTTTTTTCCAGGCCCAAAACGTTAGCCTGCCCTATCTATAATACCCGTTCTGTGCTAAAAAATAAAGCAGAAATTTACAAGATGTGGTATGATTTTTCTATAAATACTACCATATCTTGTCTCAAGATTAGGATTTTAAAGGAGAGAATTATGACTAAAAACGTTTACTTAGCTGCCCCATTTTTTAGCCCTCAACAAAAAGAACGTATCCAAGTAGTTAGAGAAGCTTTAGAAGCTAATCCTACTATTGGGCGTATTTTTGAACCAGAGGCACACCCTTATCAAGAGGCCGAATTCGGTTCCCTTGAATGGCAAAAAGCTGCCTTCATGTTAGACACTAACCAAATTTATCAAAATGATGTTATGGTTGCCATCGTTGATTACAAGATGGAAGAAAGTGACAATGAAGCTGATTCTGGAACAATGTTTGAGGTCGGACTAGCTTATGGAACCCACACACCGGTTGTTATCGTACAATTCGACCCTCAAAAAGAACTTAACTTAATGATTCGTCAAGCTATGACCGCTTACTTTGATGCCAGTCAAAATGGATTGACTGACTTGAAGACTTATGATTTTGATGTTATGATGCCTCACTTTAACAACAATCGGGATGTAATCTAAGGACACCAAAATAGCAAGAGCTCATCACTCTTGCTATTTTTTGTCCAAACCACTTTTTAATTCCACTTGAATTTGACTTTGAATATCTGATAATTGCGTACTAATATCACCATTCTTCAACGCACGATTAATTAGATAATCAACTTTTCCCAATGCTGCGTTATACTCTTTGAATTTGGGAACATCTTGTGACTTAGCCATAATACTAGTAAATTTTTGTGCCGTTAGAGCTTGGTCACCCTTACCACTTCCCGCTAAATTAGCTTCAACATTCTTGCTTTGCATAACTTTTTTTAAAACCGCTGCCCCTTGCGAATCATCAAAGAGTTTAGTTTGAATCTGGCTATCATAACTCAACATCCTCATAAATTTCCAGGCTAAATAAGGATGGTGACTATGAGCTGCCATAGCGACCATCGAAGTATCGACAACCGTCGCATTAACCCGATTATTCACCGCTGGCATCCGGATACAAGCCCAAGAGAAGGTCGAATACCGCGAGATTCGATACGGGTAAGACTCATAAGTTCGATATTGTGCTAAGGTCATGGGTAAAAAGGCCACTTTACCTTGGTCAAAATCATCTGCGGAAACTTTATAACCTTTTTGGAGGTTATAAATTTTTTCCGTCATCACCAGTGACTTTCGGAATTTTTCAGAATTGAGATAACTTTCTGTCCCACTATCGTTAAAAAGTTTCGCCCCATAAGCTTGAGCGGTATCTTGCCAAGTATAGTCGGCATAGCCATATTGGTCAATAACCCCGTCATGATTGGTATCCTTGGTTACTCGCCGACAAATATCATAAAATTCTTGTACGGTCCAACCCGAATGAGGAATCTCAATCCCCTCCTTGGATAATAAATCCGTATTGACACACATCAAAGTTGGATTATTTTCTAAAGGGATAGCGTATTGATTGCCTTGATAATTCCCCGCCACCCAACTAGCTGGATAATAGTTCTGGGGAGATATTTTATCAATATTGATAAAATTATCTAATTTTTTCATAGCTTTTAAAGAAGCCAAAAATCCCAGTTGGCGTGGAGGCACAACAAAAACATCGGGCATTTGATTTTTGATAATTTTATTAGATAACCAAGCTAAGTAATCATTTTTGCTAATACCACTTTCATACTTAACTTTGACGTGCGGATTTTCTTTTTCAAACTTCTTAATGGCGTAATCAATAAACTTATATTCCTGGTCGTTTGGCACTTCCCAGCTACTGTCGCTATAATAACCGATGGTAATAACCTTTGGTGATTTTTGATAGAAATACCAACCACCCCCCAGAAATAATAACAATAGTAAGACGCCTAGTAGACTGCTTAACTTTTTCATCCTAGCCTTCATCCGTTATGCCCACCATTTTGAACCGCCCAAATTGCTAATTGCGTGCGGTCACGTAAGTCCAACTTAGCTAAAATGTGCGATAGGTGGTTGCGCACCGTCCCTTCTGATAGGAAGAGTTTTTGCGAAATTTCTTTATTTGATAACCCCCGGCCGACTTGTTGAATTTCTTCTTCGATATTACGTTGCTCATTAGTAATGTAAACCACATAAGTAAAAAGGGCAGCTGCAAAAATTACAATATTTATCGTTGTCAAAAAATTACGAATGAACGTCACTAAAATTCCCAATCTTAAAGGTAACATACCAATATAAGTATCCAAACTAGGCAGTGTAATTATCGAATCTAAAAGACGATCATTTGATAGGAGTAAAATCATACCCGCAACAATGATGAAAATTCCCCAATAATATTTATTTTTTAGTGTTCATTGCTCATATTATGGACAGTCGCGCCGAACAAGCCGATATCAACGGTATTCAAGTGTGGCACTTCATCGGGATGTGTCTCCAAGGTTTGCGGGTAGCCGTACCTGCCTTACTTTTAATGCTAATCCCCGTTAGCTTAGTGCGCCAAGGACTTGAGTCTATGCCTGAATGGTTAACTGCCGGGATGACTATCGGTGGGGGCATGGTTGTGGCCGTAGGTTACGCCATGGTTATCAACATGATGTCCAGCCGTGAAGTTTGGCCTTTCTTCTTCCTTGGTTTCGCTTTAGCAGCCATCCAACAATTAACTTTGATTTCCTTAGGGATTATCGGGGTCTGCTTGGCTGTCTTATTCTTAGCCTTAGAAGGCGGTAACAGTAATAACTCCAACGGTTCATCTAACGGTGGTAACGGTTCTGGTGACCCATTGGGTGAAATTTTAGAAGATTTCTAAGAGGAGGACAAAAACATGGCTGATAAGAAAATTACTTTAACAAAAGCAGACCGTTTTAAGATGTTCGGTCGTTCCTACTTCCTATTAAGTTCTTTTAACTACGAACGGATGCAAAACGGTGGGGTCGCTTACACTTTGATCCCTGCCATTAAAAAACTTTACAGTAAAAAAGAAGACCGCGCTGCTGCTTTGAAGCGCCACTTGGAATTTTTTAACACCCACCCCTTCATGGCAAACCCAATTTTCGGGGTAACCATGGCCTTAGAAGAAGAACGTGCCAACGGAGCAAATGTTGATGACGCGGCAATTTCTGGGGTTAAAATTGGGATGATGGGACCTTTGGCCGGGGCCGGTGACCCCCTCTTTTGGTTCACCTTACGTCCTATTCTCCTTTCTCTAGGAGCTTCCCTTGCTGTTTCTGGTAACTTAGCTGGTCCATTAGTTTTCTTCATTTTATGGAACATTATGGCCGCCGTTGTTAAATGGTACACCCAAGAATTTGGTTACAAGGCCGGGACGGCCATCACTGATGACCTATCTGGTGGCTTATTACAAAAGGTTACCCGCGGAGCTTCTATGATGGGGATGTTCGTGATTGGTTCCTTGATTCAACGTTGGGTTTCCATCACTTTCACACCTGTCGTTTCTGAAGTTAAGCAACAAAAAGGGGCTTACATCGACTGGGACAAGTTACCTGCTGGTGCTAAAGGTTTGAAGGAAGCTTTCAGCCAATACGCAGCTGGACGTTCCATTGATGCTACTAAGACCACCACTTTACAAGATAACTTAGACCAATTAGTTCCTGGTTTAGCGGCACTTGGTTTAACCTTCCTTTGCATGTGGTTATTGAAGAAGAAAGTTTCTCCAATCGTTATCATCTTAGGAATCTTCGTTTTAGCTATCGTCTTACACGTGATCGGTTTACTGTAATTTAAGAAAGGTTGAGATAAAATGGTACAATCACTAAACACTACAAGAGAGCTGACAGATAAGGGCACCTGGTACAAAAACGGCCCCTTCTATGGCCATGTCATGGTTGGAGATTGTGCCTTTGAATTCTACAACGACACCAAATTACAAGATTACATTCAAATTCCTTGGGATGAAATTGCTTATGTTGTCGCTGATGTTTACTTCGGTGGTAAATATATTCCTCGCTTTGAAATTCGCACCAAGAATAATGGTACCTTCAGATTTTCAACACGTAATAGTCGTGCGACCCTGAAAGCCATTCAGGCCCATATTCCTCGCGAAAGCTTACGCAAAGCGCCAAGTGCCTTTTACCTCCTCAAGCTACGCTTCAGCAACTTAGGTAGTCTCTTCTCACATAAAGTCTAACAACACATAAAAACAGCCCGTCACGATGACGGGCTGTTTTTAACGCACTGTTTTTTCAATTTTTTCTGATTTCTCAACTTCCCCACCTTCACCCGAATCTACAAAAGCACGCGCTTTCACGCGTAACTTATTAAGCTTCGTAATTAAAACCGAGCGACCAGCATGAGATAAGGCAATAGAGTCATTAAACAAAGTTTCCACCTCTTCTAACTCCGCCTTAAACTCTTGATATGCCGTTTGACTGAATTCCATATCATCACCTCATATTCATTATAGCCTTAGCCGATTTAGGTTGCAAAAAATCCCCGCCACTCCAATAGCGACGAGGATTAACTTAGGTTATTTAGCACCTAAAGCAGCCATCGTGATGTAGTTGTATGGTTGGTTGAAGTGTGGCAAGAAGAAAATATCTAAGAGACTCAATTTGTCAATAGTTACATGTTCTTGGATAGCTAAGGAGAACATGTGGATTGCCATAGAAACATCTGCCTTAGATGCTAATTGCGCTCCTACAACCCGACGAGATGATTTTTCATAAACAATACGAATTTTTACTTTGTCATTAACCTTCATGAAAGCAGGTTTTTGTAAATCTTCAAAGTCGGTGTAAGCTACATCAACTCCAAACTTGGCAGCTGATTCAACAGAAAGTCCAGTTGAAACTAGGTTCAAGCCAAAGATAGAAATCCCGTTGGAACCTTGTACCCCGATAGCTTCCAGAGCTGTACCACCAATATTGTGACCAGCCACAATCCCGGAACGAACGGCATTGGAAGCTAAGGCGATGTAAGTATCACCGTCAAGTGCATTAGAGTAAATCGTCGCACAGTCACCAGCAGCATAAACAGCTGGATCACTAGTTACTTGATGGCGGTCAACCTTGTATGCCCCATTAGCAAATAAGTCTAGGTGATCTTTCCCTAAGTCGTTATTAGGACGGAAACCAATGGCGTTAATTACTAAGTCAACGTCGTATGTTTCGCCTTCCTTTGTCACCACTTGGTTAACACGACCATTTACATCACCCTTGTATTCAGAAACTAACTTACCAAAATGTAACTCTAAGTCGTGTTCCTTCAAGTTTTCTTCCATCATGCTGGAGAATTCTGGGTCATAGTAGTTAGCCAGACACGTAGGCGCCGCATCAAAGACCAAAACCTTCTTACCACGACGCTTAGCAGCCTCAGCCACTTCCACCCCGATGTAACCAGCCCCGATTACAGCCACAGTTTGAACCTCTGGCTTTGACATTTCCTTATCTACATCTTGACCATCTTGGAAAAGCTTCAAGAAGTGAATGCCATCCAAATCACGGCCAGGTACGTTTGGTGAAATTGGCGTCGAACCCGTAGTTAGTAACAGGTGGTCATATTCAAGAGTAAAATCATCTCCGCCTGTCAAGGGATGACAATGAACCTTTTTACCAGCATAGTCAATATCATTAACACTGGTTTCCATGTAAATTTTTGCTCCCTTAGCTTCAAAGTCTTCTTTTTTAGTATAGAATAGTCCATGATAGTCTTCAATTTGACGTCCAACCCACAAAGCAGTCCCACAACCTAGGTAACTCAAATTAGTATTACGATCGACTAAGACCACTTCTTGGTCAGGATAGTTGTCCAACAAGGTGTTAGCAGCAGCGATACCCGCGTGGTTAGCTCCAATAATTACAGTTCTTGACATAATAAAATATCCCCTCTCATCATCGCTTTATATTGAAACGCTTTCTTTTTCTTTACAAATACATTGTACACCGCATGTGCAGTATTTTACAAGAAAAAAATGTTTTGCGAAATGAATTTTCTCTTATTTTAGCTAAATTTAAGTTATTTTCTATTGAAAATCGTAAAAAAACACCCGTATAACAGCATTTTAAAATTAGAAAATTCACATAAAAAAACATCTCACGACGAGATGTTTTGATGTACCTTCTTCACTTGTGGTAGGGCGAGCCCGCATTAATCATGTAACAACGATAAATTTGTTCCGTTAAAACCAAGCGCATTAATTGATGTGGTAAGGTTAACTTCCCAAAGGAAATCTGAGCATCAGATCGCTGCATAACTTCAGGGCTTAAACCTAAAGATCCTCCGATGACAAAAGTGATGTCACTCTTACCATAGGTCGCTAAACGATCTAATTCCTCAGCAAATTCCTCTGAAGCTCTTTGCTTCCCTTCAATCGCTAAAGCATAAACATATTCGCGCTCCTTAATTCTGGCAAGAATCCGTTCACCTTCTTTTTGCTTAACGCTCGCCATCTCAGAAGGGCTTAATTTTTCAGGGGCTTTTTCGTCAGGAACCTCAACTACTTCAAACTTACAGAACTTACTCAAACGCTTGGCATATTCTGCAATCCCTTGCTTGAGATACTTTTCTTTTATCTTTCCAACTCCAATAATCTTAATATTCACACTCTAAGCCTCCAAAAATTTGCCTAAATCAGACCACCGTTTAATCGCATAGGTTGGCTTGGCCTCACTATGATTTGGTTGCCATTTTGGATTAAACCAAACAGAATCAATTCCTGCATTGTTGGCACCTAAAATATCTGACGATAAAGTATCACCTAGAACCAAACTTTCTTCTCGCTTAGCCTCACTGTGTGCAAAAACATAATCAAAAAAAGCCAAAGCCGGCTTTTGGGCACCAATTTCCTCAGAAATAAAGACCTTTTCAAAGTATTGGTTTAAGCCTGAATCTTTTAATCTTTGTTTTTGGGTTGAAGCTACCCCATTAGTTACCACATAAAGATGGTAACCTTGGGTCTTCAAAGTTTGTAAGGTTTCTAGGGCTCCAGGAATTAGGCGATGTTCTTGACTTAGCCAAGTTTGATACTTATCATCCAAAGTTTGCGGATTATCTACTTGAATATCGTAAATTTTGTCTAAAAAACTAGCAAAGCGCTTCAAAAAAAGGTACTCCCGACTAATATAGCCCTTTTCCAACGAAGACCACATCGCTCGGTTATAACGGTGGTAACGGGCACGAACTTCTGGGCTATCTTCAAGTCCCACATAAGTAAACATCTTCCCTAATGCTATGTCTTCACTAGCTTGAAAGTCCAATAAATTATCATCAATATCAAACAATAGATACTTATACTTGCTCAAAATTTTCCACCTCTTAACTTTTAGCTATAAACTATACTTGATTATATCAAAAAATCCAACCGTCTTCAGTGATGGTTGGATTTTTCTTTTAATAGGAGTCGCCGTAACTTTCTTCTGATTGTGCTTGGCTTTCACTAGTGGTTGTATTCGAGCTATTAGCCTTCAAAGTTAGCTTAATATTTTCTTTTTTCAACTTACCATTATGATAGTACTGAATTTCGACCGTATCATTTAACTTATTAGCATATAGTGCGGAGCGTAAACTAGTCAAATCCGTAACTTTCTTACCACCTAAAGAAACAATGGTATCGTATTTGGAAATTATCCCTTTAACTGGAGAGTCATCTTGAACCGTCATAACAACTACCCCATTTTCAACACTTGAAGGTAGCTTAAGAATGGAAGTTTTAGAATCGTCAGAAACATCTGTTACATTCACCGTGCCGACCCCAAGAGCAGGTCTGGTGATTTTACCGTTCTTGACCAATTCATTAATAACCTTAACTACTTCATTACTTGGAATAGCAAAGCCCATTCCTTCAACACTAGCGTTTTCAGAGGAAGACGAACCGGATAACTTCATGGAATTAATCCCAATTACTTGACCAGCTAAGTTAACCAAAGCCCCACCTGAATTTCCTGAATTAATGGCTGCATCAGTTTGAATAACAGTAGTTGAGCCTGTTGAACCAGTCACGGTGCGGTTCTTCGCAGAAATAATTCCTTGAGTTAAAGTTGAAGCATAAGCAGAGCCCATTGGTGATCCAATTGCTAAAGCTGTTTCTCCGACCTTAATATCATTAGAATCCCCGAAACTTGCCACTTGACTGACATTTTGGGCATTGATTTTCAAAACTGCTAAGTCGGTGACGGCATCTTTCCCCACTAATTTGGCCGTTACTGTTTTACCATTGTAAAGAATAATTTTATACGAAGATGCATCTGAAATCACGTGATTATTTGTCACAATAAAGGCAGTATTTCCTGATTTCTTATAGATTACACCTGAACCCTCAGAGGTGGCAGTTGATTGCGAATCCGAATCAGATTCATAACCAAATAATTCAGCCAAGGTTGAAGCAGAAGAATCTTTACTATAAGCTTCAACGGTAACCACCGCTTTTTTTATCTTATCATAGGCCTTCGTTGCTTGCGTGCTGACATTTACATTAATATCACTTGTTTTGGTCGTTCCCAAACTATTAGATCCAGGTTCAGAACTATTAGAGAGATGATTCCAAATTCCAAATGCTAATAGTCCGCCAACTAGACCTGCAAACAAAGATATGACAACAATTTTCCAGAGTTCCATCTGACCCTTAGGACGCGTATTTTTTTGCTCTTGTTCCATCTTTTTATCCCCCATCTTACTTTTTCTTTAAGTATATTCACTATTCATGAATTTTTCTTGAAAAAACAGCTTAAATTTAGTTAATTTTTGACATTTTGTAAGGGCGTAGCCTGATTTTGATAGGTATCATACAAGGTAAAGTCCTCACCTACCGCAAAATCTTGGGCTAAAAGTTCATCACTCACCGTTAAATGCGCTAAATCCCGCGTATTATTCTCTTGACTTCGGTGGCCTAAGAAAACCTTCTTCGTCGTATCACCGATAATCTCACTTAGGACTTGTGCGCCATCATCATTTGAAAGGTGACCTTCGTCGCCTAAAATTCTTTGCTTCAAAGGCCAAGGATAACGCCCATAACGCAACATATTTGTGTCATGGTTACACTCTAAAAGATAGGCATTGGCATTTTCAATCATCCCAATCATCCTTTCAGAAACATATCCCGTATCCGTCAATGCTACAAAAGATGAACCATCATAATGAAAGCCATAAAATTGCGGGTCAGCGGCATCATGCGAGACGCGAAAACTTTCAATATCTAAATCTCCTAAAGCTAGATAGCTATCAGGAGCAAAAATATGCTTTTTTTCTATCGCAATCTTACCAACTTTGGCATCCATGGCCTGCCAAGTTTTTTCATTGGCGTAAACATTTAGGTCATAACGTCGGGCCAAAACCCCGACACCTTGAATGTGATCACTGTGCTCGTGAGTTACTAAAAGACTATCAACTTCCGTTAAAGAACGATTAATCGACTGCATCAGTTCTTCAAGTTTCTTGCCCGATAAACCAGCATCAATCAGTAACTTTTGACGTGGTGTTTCGATATAGGTTGCATTTCCTTTACTACCACTCGCTAGAATACTAACTTTCAATCCATTCTCTTTTTCCATTATTTGCCTCTTTTATTACTCAATTACTGCCCCAGTAAATGCATTAATTATTCTTGATGTGTAACTACCAGAAGTAGTGTTCTTTAAGTAAAACTCCCAACCAGGTTGGTAAATAGTATTACCATTAACCGAAAGTAACTTAATGTAACCTAATTCATCCCAAACTAACTTAGTATTACTGGTAACCTTATTATACTGATATAACCAAGCAAAAGCCCGTAATTCACTAATTGTCGTTTTCTTTTGCCGTAAAATTTGTACCTTGCTTAGATAACCTTGACTATAGCCCTGGACATAGCCATTTTTTATAGTAAAAATTAACTGGCCATTCCGGCTATGAACTGGCATTCCGTATACCATTTGCGTATAGACAATCTTTTTAGCACTCGAAAGTTTCGCGTCATAGTGATAGTTTTTTCCAGCAATTACAAAAGTTTTATCTTTAACAAGAGTATCTAAGGTTTTTTGTGGCTGTTCTTTGGATTTCAACTTAATTGCGGTTGCAAAAGAAACTTCTAATCGGCGGGTATTATCATTATAGCTCCAATTACTATACTCTAGCTGATTAACATTTTCCCGTAAATAATCATCATTAGCAGCTGCAATATAGTACCCCGTCCCCGTTTTATGTGAGAGATTCTTCATCTGAATCTGGTCATTACGCATACTCTTAACCAAAGAATTCAAGCTATTCCCCTCAGTGGTGGTCGTTGCTTGACTGAATTGACCCGCTTCCTTGAAAAAAGAAGTAATCAAGAAGAGATCTAAAATAATAAAAGCAATAAAGAAAATCCGGATAACTTTTCTAAAGTCCATAATTCCCTCCCTACTCTGACTGTGTTAAGGCTTGATAAGACTGCCATTTATTATCAACTAAAAAGAAATATGTCGGTGTTAGATCAACTACCTGACTGGCAGAAGTATTCTCACGGCTATTGTAACCAACTTGGATATCATTAACCTTGTAACCTAACTTAACTACCTGGTCTAAAGCCTCCTGGGTAGGGGGCAAAGTCACCGCATCATTGGCTGCAGGAATTGGTACCTGCAAAGAAAGCAAGGAAAATTCCATTTTCTCTTGTCCATTTTTGCGATAACGAAAGTTTAAGGAACCGATATTATCAGCTCCTAACAGCGGATAAGTCGTAATGTAAGTCCGATAAGTTATACTATTTTTTTGATATCCTGCATAGCGTAAATCGTCTACACCCAAGCCTAAATCCAGCATTTCCCGAAAACTCATTTTTGCCAAATTACTAAAATCGAAACTCAGATTTTTCTCTTTCGTGTTGTAATTACTATAAGTTACCTGCCCCGTTTTCTTGACAATTTTCAAGCGTCGATTTTGACCATCGGTATACAAATTTTGACCATCTTGCTCCTTAGTAGTGATATTAGTGATACTCCCTAAAAGCTTGTTAACATACAGACCACTTGCTTGGCGCTCTGTTAGATAACTATATTGGGCGACCTCAATACCTTGCGGATAAATACTTACCCACTTATCGCCTAAAGGATGTAGCGAAACGAGGGTCTTGGTAATATCTTTATCTGTTAGCAGCTGACCTAAGTGCGGACGACTTTTCTTTAAGGTTTGATAATGATAGACTACCTGATCTTGGTCGTTTAAAAGATAAAGTTCACGGCTATTATCTCTTGGAATCAAAATTCGATTAACCATTTGTTTCTCATAGCGATTAGTTTTACTTCCTAGCCAAGCCAACGCTTGCTTGACCGTCACAGGACTAGCATAGGTTAGTAAAAGCATTTGTGATTTACCCAGAATTTTTTGATAGGCTTGTACACTAGGATAACTTTGCCGACTTTTGAGTGTAAAATCGCGATTAGCTAAATTTTTTTGAATAGCTTCCACTAAATCAACCTTGCTCGAAGAAATTTGATATGCTTCACTTTCACTGATATTTTCGATGACATTTACCGGTTGATAAATATCCGTTAAAACTTTATCACTGTTGGCTGTCAGTTTGCCTTCCTTTTTGGAAACCGTATTTTCTTGAGTAACACCTACCCGGGCGGGATTAGCCCAAATTAAGTAAGAAAAAACAAAACTAACTATTACCGCTAGAGTTAAGCCTACATATAAAAGTATCTCCCAACGAAATTTAGAATTCATCCCATTCATCTCCTTGACTATAATCTTGGTAAGGTAGAGAAATGTAGAAGGTGGATCCTTTACCTTCAATACTATCAGCCCAAATCTTACCTTGGTGCATCTCAATAACTTCTTTGGAAATAGCAAGACCTAACCCGGTCCCACCTTGGGCACGTGAACGCGCCTTATCTACTCTAAAGAAGCGGTCAAAGACATGATTTAAATCTTTACGCGGAATACCTAGACCTTGGTCACTGATACTTAAAATTACTTGATTATTGCTTTCTAACATCCGACAAGTAATTACTCCTCCATCTGGTGAGTACTTAATCGCATTATTCATGATATTATCAATTACCTGGATAAAACGATCGGTGTCCAATTCAACCCATAAATCCTTAGCAGTAAATTCGCGCTTAATTGTATAGTTTTTTTGTGGTTTTTGCTCATCATTCCCGTCTAAAATCATGTCAAAGCGGTTCAAGATATAGTTAAAAAGTTCATTGAGATTTACTAATTCTAAATTGAGCTTAACACGTCCCGAATCCATCCGTGATAAATTCAAAAGGTCATTAATCATTCGAATCATCCGATCCGTTTCTTTTTGCGCCACGTTGAAGAAGTGGGCTTCTGTTTGGGCATCATCAATCCCCTCGCTTAAAGCTTCAATATAGGAACGTACACTAGTTAATGGGGTTCGTAATTCATGGGAAACATTAGACACAAATTCACGCCGTTCCCGGTCGATTCTCTGCTGTTCTGTAACATCATGCAAAACACAGACAATCCCGTAAATAAAACCTGTCTCCTTTTGAATTAAGGAAAAAGAAGCATTCCAAATTTGTTCTCTTTCGGGCGTTGAGAAATCTAATAACATATCCGATTGATCTTCGATTAAATCCCGAATAGTGGTTTTCTTCCGGATATCTAATATATCTAAAATCGACTTATTCAAAGCTTCTTCTTCCGAGAGATTCAGGGCTTCTTGAGCCATTTCATTAATCAAAGTAATATTACCCCGCCGGTCCGTTCCCAAAACCCCATCAGACATATGAGTAAGTACCATATTCAAGCGTCGCCGTTCAGAATCAATTGTTTCCTGGGAATCTTCAACACGCACTGCCAAGTCATTAATGTTACGAGCAAAATCCCCTAATTCATCTTCACTATAAACACGAACATGACCGGAGTAATCCCCACGAGCCACTTTTTGAGTTTGCCGTCGCATTTCTTCAATTGGAGTAGTAATCGCCCGAGCAATCATTACTGCTAAGGCCATTCCAATGCCAGTTGCAATCAAAGATGCTGTCGCAAAAATCAAAACCACACTATTAGTTGAATTATAGACGGGTTCCATATTAGCTCTGACGTAGACTGCCCCAATCACCGTATTAGTATTACCACTCGCGGAAAATAGCGGGGTGATAGAAATATAATAACGATTTCCTTCACGATTATAAGTTGTTTTTGTCAAAGAACGCCCTTTATAAATCACTTGCTTCACATCGCCATTAGTTGTTTTTTGGCCAACCAAGGAGCGATTATTCACATTACTATCCCCGCGAATAGTCCCTTTACTATCCACTACTTGAATCTGCGTGATATTTTCATTATTCACATTTTCCAAAAGACGGATAATACTTTTGTTAGCCGCCTCTGTGTCAGTCTTTTGAAGACTGGCAATTAAGGAGTTATCGACATAAGTTGACAATTCCACCCTTTGCTTAAAGCTTTTAATGTTTTCCGTCCGTAGGTTTTGTACAAAAATCGCTCCAACTATTTGAAAGGTAACCAATAGTAGGAGCGCAAAAACTAGGGGAAACTTAAAATGAATGGACTGCCAAAATTTAAAGCCTCGGTGTTTTTTCTTGTTCACTTTTTTCCCTTCATTTCTTTTTATTCAGCTTCAGGATTGCGGAGATAATAACCAACACCACGCCGGGTAACTAACCAAGTTGGGCGACTAGCATTATCCTCGATTTTTTCTCTCAAACGCCGCACGGTCACATCAACCGTCCGCACATCACCGAAATAATCATAACCCCAAACAGTCTGTAAGAGGTGTTCACGGGTCATTACTTGGCCTAAGTGCTTGGCTAAATAGTGAAGTAACTCAAATTCCCGATGAGTTAATTCGATTTTTTCATCCTTTTTAGATACTGTGTAAGAATCGGGATGAATCACTAACTCCCCAATAGTAATATCGGTCGTGACTTGTTCTTCCGCAGCTGCATTGGCCGCTGCTGTCGATTGCCGCCGTAAGTTAGCCTTCACTCGGGCAACTAATTCCCGATTAGAAAACGGCTTGGTTACATAGTCATCGGCCCCCATTTCCAGACCTAAAACCTTATCGATTTCAGAATCTTTGGCAGTTACCATAATAATTGGTAAGTCATGTGTCTTACGCACTTCACGCGCGACTTCTAACCCATCCATTTTCGGTAACATCAAATCTAAAATCATTAAATCAGGATTTACTGCTTCTACTTGCTTTAAAGCTTCTTCACCATCATAAGCCGTTTCAACTTCATACCCTTCTTTAGTAAGGTTAAACTTGATAATGTCCGAAATCGGTTTTTCGTCATCAACAACTAAAATTTTCTTCATAATTTTTACCTGCTTTCCGATTCAATTTGGCGAATTTTTTACTTTTTCAGTAAGTCAAAATTACTTCTTTGACCTTTTTTGCACACTACTCTCCTATTATACCGCATGTTTTCCTCCCTTTCAAAAAAGCCAATCGCAACTTTTTTCAAATTTATCCTTATTTATCCTTAAATATCAGCATTTCCATGCTATAATGAAACAAGGCTCTGTGATTTGAGTCTGATTATTAAATTTTGTCATTTGAAAAAGGTGATTTCATGCCCAATGTTTTAGTTAGCCAAGATTTATCTTGTTATGGTCAAGTCTCAATGACAAGCGCCTTACCCTTACTTTACGCAAGTCAATTAAAGCCGACGATCCTACCTACCGCCCTTTTGTCGACACATACAGGTGGGTTTGGAGAGAACACTTATCATGACTTAGCCCAGGAAATGCGAGCTATTATCCAACATTGGCAAAAACTAAACTTGCAGTTCGACTATGTCTATCTGGGATATTTAGGACTACGCCCTCTGCAAGTTTTGCAAGCTCAGCTTAACACCTTACTTTCAAAACAAGCTGTCGTTTTACTCGATCCTGTAATGGGTGACCATAATCATCTCTACAAGGGATTTGATGACACTTATGTCCAGGCAATGCGCCAACTTGCTAAGCAAGCAACAATTATTACACCAAACTACACCGAGGCTAAATTCCTTTTAGGTGAAACCTTGGCTGAAACTACATCTTCCGTAACAATTGCTGATGCTAAACAAGTTTTAACCCGGTTATGCGACCGTTTTGGTCTGCAATCTGCGTTAATCACCGGGTTACCCTTGCCAGACAACCAAATTGGCATCGTTGGGCTTAGTCCTGACCAAGCCCAAGGTTTTGAAATCATCCAACCAAAGTTAGCTGGGAATTTCTTTGGTACCGGTGATACCTTTACCACGGCTTTACTTGCTGGTTTAACTCATCAGAAGTCACTGCGTGTGGCTGCGACAATGGCTGCCGAGCTAGTTTCTCTAGCCATTGCACACCGGCCTTCTGAAACTGATGCCCGTCTCGGGATTGATTATGCGCCCGTAATGACAGATTTTTTAATGAGATTAGATAATTAACTTAATCAACAAGCTTTAATTTAAGACTTTTAATCGTGGCAAATCATAACTATTAAGTGGTTAAAGAATTCCGGAAATTTTACCTCTTATAGTTAATGAGAGATTTAGCGGTTGTCGCCGGCATGTTTTATGTACTACAACTGCTGGAGTTTCTAAATTATATTCCTTTTAGGAGCTTGCTTAAGACGCTTTATCGCCTTACAATTCTGTAATTTCAAATTAACAGAGATATTAACACAACTAAATCCTTGCAAGAAATATCGTTCGTGTGGTGTGAACGATATTTTTTCTTGTTTTTTTCGGTAAATCCTGCTACAATAAGTATATATTGTTGGTTTGGGTGGTTAGCTCAGCTGGCAGAGCAACGGACTCTTAATCCGTGGGTCCAGGGTTCGATCCCCTGACCACCCATCAGAGATTTACACCGTCAAGGTTATAACTTTGACGGTTTTTCTTATCGTCAACTACCCCTCTCTAAAGAGAGGGACTTGTAAGGTTGAACCTTACGTTCTCTGTCACAAGTTGCATAGATACAGACTGCAT
>NZ_AZFH01000002.1:0-1054 GCF_001435735.1 Ligilactobacillus equi DSM 15833 = JCM 10991 | reverse complement strand
GGCAGATTGCAATAAATAAATTGAACACTTCATCGAAGCATTTTTCGCATAAAGACTTCAATGGGTGATCGCCAGTTGAGACATTTAAGTGGCCGAGAGTTTAAGTACCAGTTAATCTGAATTAGTTCTTGATCACTGATCTCTTCAATTGGCTTGCCTTTAGGGATAAAACGACGCAAGACCCGATTACGATTCTCATTACTACCTCGTTCATGCGGCGAATAAGCATGGGCAAAGTAAAGATTAATGCCCGTCTGTTCTTCAATCTCACGATAGTTAGCGAACTCTTTACCATGATCGACGGTGATGGTCTTAAGTTTGGGTCCTAATTGTTTCGCTAATTCTAGCATGGCCATTGTCATTGCCTGACTACTACGACTTTCAAGGCGTTTAACCACGGTTAATCTACTTTGCCGTTCGACAAAAGTGGCCACCGCTTGTCCTCTTCGTTTACCAGATAGAACAGTGTCAGCTTCAAAGTGACCAAACGTTTTACGAGTCTTAACTTCCTGTGGACGTTCTTCAATTGAACGGCCATGACTAAATGTTCCCCGAGTTTCTTTCGCCCGATGACGACGAATGCCTCGGTCAGGTAAGTCCGATGGTTGGATGTCAAGTATACCTTGGTCAATCCAGTTGTAAATGGTCTTATAAGCAATCCCAACCATATGAGCAACCTGTTCAGGCGACCACTTCTGAATCTTGACTTTGTCTTCAACCAAGCGTTTTAGATTAGCAGTCAGCACATATTTACGTCCACGTAACTTAAGCTTTGTCTCATGATCCTGTTGAGATCGCTTAGCATTATAAGGTAAAGGGAGACGATGTAATTCATTGAAAATCGTTGTTTTACTGAAGCCTAGATAGTCAGCAATATAGCGAAGCGAACGGTGTTCATGAAGTAAAGTTTCAATGACAATGCGGTCAGCAAATGATAAAATAGTGGTGCCCATAAAGGTCCTTCTTTCTAATGGAATGTTGTGGTAACACCATTAAAGACCTTTATGGGTTTTCTTGTCCACTTAAATGTTCAACTTATATTTTACAATCTGTC
>NZ_AZFH01000138.1:37009-37564 GCF_001435735.1 Ligilactobacillus equi DSM 15833 = JCM 10991 | reverse complement strand
TAGAGCACCTGGTTTGGGACCAGGGGGTCGCAGGTTCGAATCCTGTCTTCCCGATTGAATTTAATATTCATAAATCGCGGTGTAGCTCAGCTGGCTAGAGCGTCCGGTTCATACCCGGGAGGTCGAGGGTTCGATTCCCCCTGCCGCGACTTAGTACGAGCTTGGACCTTTAGCTCAGTTGGTTAGAGCAGACGGCTCATAACCGTCCGGTCGTAGGTTCGAGTCCTACAAGGTCCATCATGACTTTGTGTCGTATTCTATGGAGGATTACCCAAGTCTGGCTGAAGGGAACGGTCTTGAAAACCGTCAGGCGGGTCAAACCGCGCAAGAGTTCGAATCTCTTATCCTCCTTTTATTATTATCGCGGGATGGAGCAGTCTGGTAGCTCGTCGGGCTCATAACCCGAAGGTCGTTGGTTCAAATCCAGCTCCCGCAATTAAGAAATTTTGGTCCATTGGAGTAGTGGTTATCTCGCCTCCCTGTCACGGAGGAGATCGTCGGTTCAAATCCGTCATGGACCGTTGTTACCGTAAGGTAATAATTTAATAAATCATA
>NZ_AZFH01000138.1:0-36999 GCF_001435735.1 Ligilactobacillus equi DSM 15833 = JCM 10991 | reverse complement strand
GGTAAAACCACAGCCTTCCAAGCTGTTGTCGCGAGTTCGATTCTCGTCACCCGCTTAATATGGGCCTATAGCTCAGCTGGTTAGAGCGCACGCCTGATAAGCGTGAGGTCGATGGTTCGAGTCCATTTAGGCCCATTATGGAGAAATACTCAAGTGGCTGAAGAGGCGCCCCTGCTAAGGGTGTAGGTCGGTAACACGGCGCGAGGGTTCAAATCCCTCTTTCTCCGTTTTTATGGCCCGTTGGTCAAGTGGTTAAGACACCACCCTTTCACGGTGGTATCATGGGTTCGAATCCCGTACGGGTCATTTTAATGTTATCGCGGGATGGAGCAGTCTGGTAGCTCGTCGGGCTCATAACCCGAAGGTCGTTGGTTCAAATCCAGCTCCCGCAATTAAGAAATTTTGGTCCATTGGAGTAGTGGTTATCTCGCCTCCCTGTCACGGAGGAGATCGTCGGTTCAAATCCGTCATGGACCGTTTATGACTTATTCACCCTTTCGAGGGTGTTTTTTATTGCAAATTTTTTGGTTTGTGATAAACTAAAAAGCGTTACAATTCATTCCCGAAAGGATTCACCTCTGGGTGAAGATGCCTTGTAACCAAATAATTATATTAATGGGGGAATTTCCATATGTCAGAAAGACATTTATTTACATCAGAATCTGTTTCAGAAGGACATCCAGATAAAATCGCTGACCAAATTAGTGATGCTATCTTAGACGCCTTATTGGAACAAGATAAAAATGCGCGGGCAGCGGTTGAAACTACTGTAACCACCGGACTTGTTGTTGTTGTCGGTGAGGTTTCAACGTCAGCCTACGTTGACATTCAAAAAATTGTCCGGAAAACAATTAAAGAAATCGGCTATACGGGTAACAAGTATGGTTTCGATGGCGATAATTGTGCCGTTTTAACAGCGATTGATGAACAATCAGCTGATATTGCTCAAGGGGTCGATGCTTCCTTAGAAACCCGGGAAGGTCAAGGCGATCCTTTGGATCAAATCGGGGCCGGTGACCAAGGACTAATGTTTGGTTACGCTATTGATGAAACACCAGAATTAATGCCTTTACCAATTGCTTTAAGTCACCGTTTGATGCGTCAAATTGCTAAAATTAGAAAAGATGGTACCTTGTCTTACTTAGGGCCAGATGCAAAGGCGCAAGTTACTGTGGAATACGATGAAACTGATCAACCAGTACGAGTTGATACTGTTGTTTTATCGACCCAACATGCTGACAAAGTTTCTTTAGACACCATTAAAGCCGATGTGAAGAAGTTAGTAATTGACCAAGTGATTCCAAAAGAATTACTTGATGAAAAGACCAAGTACTTTATCAATCCAACCGGTCGCTTCGTAATTGGTGGTCCACAAGGGGATGCTGGTTTGACTGGTCGGAAGATTATTGTTGATACCTATGGTGGTGCGGCTCACCATGGTGGGGGTGCCTTCTCTGGTAAGGATGCTACTAAAGTTGACCGTTCTGCGAGCTATGCAGCGCGTTACATTGCTAAAAACTTAGTGGCTGCTGGTTTAGCGAAGAAAGTTGAAATTCAAATTGCTTATGCTATTGGGGTAGCTCAACCTGTTTCGATTGCGGTGGATACTTTTGGCACGAGTGATTATACGGAAGCCCAGTTAGCCCAAGCAATTCGTGAAGTCTTTGATTTACGTCCTGCAGGGATTATTGAAATGTTAGATTTAAAGCGTCCAATTTACAAGCAGACAGCTGCTTATGGCCACTTTGGCCGGACAGATGTTCAATTACCTTGGGAACAAATTGATAAGGTAGAGGCCCTAAAAGCTGCTTTAAAATAAAAATGTATCAAAAAGAGATGACCACTTTCTGATCATCTCTTTTTAGTTTTTACTAATTTTAAGCTTTGGCCAACGTTGCGTCCATCTTTTACGCTTAATCCGTTCATTAAAGGTGGTCATTGAATTTGTGGCCAAGAAGACCGGGGTAGGCCTAACCTTCAATTCAAAAAGGTCAGCCAGACCGTAAGGCGCCAGAATTTCAAACTGTCCGTTAGTTTGAAGACGGATTCCAACTGCACTGCAGGTTTCAGGAAACTTTGTTAGTATTTCTTGAATGGAGTCTCCCTGAGGAATCTTGGAATAGTGTGGGCGGGGACTAGCTAAATTATGTAGATCCCAAAGATATTTGGCGTGGTGGGTGTTAAGTTTGGTCGTGAGAATTTGGTGTTCTTCGGCGGTCTCACTATTTTTTTTATAATAGATATCCAGATTATCTTGAAGATATGTCGGTTCGAGCTGATTCAAATTGTTCCAGACTAGATTACGCACCCAGCCAGCACATAGGTAGGCTTCCTGGAGGCTATTGTTGCGGAGAATGGTGAAAATTTCTTGTAAATTAGGTGTACTTATAAGCAGTTTTTGCAAATCATCTTGATAAGACATAGATGCTTATTCCTTTCTTGTTATAGACTGCTTTAATTTTAGCCTATAAAAAGCCCTTTGCAAAGTCATCTATTTGCTAAGAAAATCTTAAAGTTCAGGAATTATAGCTTTATTGCTTTCAAAAAATGGATACTTGCAGGAGAAAATTAAATGAGCTATAATTTTGTTATACGTTTACATTGTTGAAAGGTAGGAATTTTCATGGAAAAAGTAATCGCAATTAATTCAGGTAGTTCAAGTTTGAAATTTAAACTTTTTGAAATGCCTGAAGAAAAAGTCTTGGCTTCAGGTTTAATGGAGAGAATTGGTTTAGGTGATTCGATTATCACAATTAAATACGATGGCCAAAAATACGAAAATGTTCAAGATTTAAATGATCATGAACAAGCGGTTAACTTATTGCTGCAACTATTAGAAGAATTAAATATTATTCAAGACTTTTCTGAATTGACAGGAGTTGGTCACCGGGTAGTTGCTGGGGGAGAATACTTCACCAAACCAACCTTAGTCGATGATCAAGCCCTTGCTGAAATCGATCGGATTAGCGACATGGCGCCTTTACACAACCCGGCTAATAGTTTGGGGATTAAGGTTTTCAAGCGTCTTTTACCTCAAGCAGCTTCTGTGGTAGTGGTTGATACGGCCTTCCACCAAACAATGCCAAAAGAAAATTACATTTACAGTGTGCCTTACGAATGGTATAAAAAGTACGGGGTTCGGCGTTACGGAGCTCACGGTACGAGTCATGAATATGTGGCAGGTGAGGCTGCCAAAATGCTGGGCAAGCCTTTAGCTGACCTGAAGTTGGTAACTTGTCACTTAGGAGCGGGGGCTTCAATTACCGCTATTAAAGATGGTAAATCCTTCGATACTTCTATGGGCTTTACACCTTTAGCTGGGGTAACCATGGCGACGCGTTCCGGAGATGTAGATACTTCTTTATTAAGCTATGTCATGAACCATTCTGATATCAAGGATATTAACGAAATGGTTGATATTTTAAATCACCAATCTGGTTTAACGGGAATTTCCGGCGTTTCCGCTGATATGCGTGATATTATTGCGGCCGCCGAAGAAGGTAACGAACGGGCTCAATTAGCTTTTGACATTTTTATAAAGAATGTGGTGCGCTACATTGGGCAATATACTGCTGAAATGGGTGGGATTGACGGAATTGTCTTCACAGCTGGCATTGGGGAAAATTCCCAGCCGGTACGTTCAGCTATCATGAAACGTTTAGCTTACATGGGTATTACCGAGGATGAAAAAGAAAATGCCACTTTTGGCAAAAATACTTTTGTTTCAACAGAGAATTCTAAGGTTAAGGTCTTACGTATTATGACGGATGAAGAATTAGTCATTGCTCGTAGTACCTATAAGCTAGCGCATGAAAATAAATAAAGCTACAAAAAAGGCCTTTCCAAGTGCGGAAAGGCCTTTTTTATGCGCGAGCAGCTTTGAGCTGAGCAAATTTTTCAGGAGTTAATTTACCTAAATTAACCATTTCGGTTTCAATCATATCTAAAACTAGGTTACGGTCAGCAGAATTTTCCACAAAATCATATTTGTCACCGTCAATAACTAGGAGTTTAGTTTGGTCGTAACTCTTTTCCCAGTCATCATAATATTTCAAAAGACGGTGGTAGTAGTCAACTAAGGAAGGATCCGTCGAAACTTGTTCATATTCCCGCCCGCGTTTTTCAATGCGGTGAATCATTGTTTCATATGAAACCTTGATGAAAACTGTTAAATCAGGATTTTTTGATTGATGAGCAAAGGGTAGTTCAGCAAGCATGTTTGTTAAAAGTTCTTGGTAAATTTGATATTCAATTTGGGTCGCGTTTCCCATGTCAGTATTCATCCGCATGAACATGGCATCTTCGTGGATGGAACGATCTAAGATGTTGTTTTCACCTTGCATTGCTTCTTTAATCATTTTGAAACGGCGGTTTAAAAAGAAGGTTTGCAATAAGTAAGCATAGGGGTTAGTCGCGTCCTTTTCACCTTGTTCCCGTTTTTTGGCAGCTTGTTCATTTCCCTTATAGAAAAGCGGTAAAACAGGGTTATCTTCGACAGGCTCATAAAAAGGGGTACTACCTAGTTCCTTTGAGAGAATTTCTGTCAGGCTAGATTTACCTGAGCCAATAATACCAGCAAGTGTAATCATGTTAAGATCCTTTCACAATAAAATCACCTTCTATTTTACCGAAGTTTGGTGAGGATTACCAATTCAAAAAAGATTAGAAAATGGCAAGTAAAGATAAAGTTCGTTAATTGCGGATTAAATATTTTTTTGAGGATGTATGTAAAAATATAACCGTACAAAAAATATTTATTCTAAATTAAAGTTCGATTTTTCTTTGACATTTTTTTCTTGCTTTGGTATTCTAAAGGTGATTAATTGAGGAGGGATTTTCGTGAGTAAAGAAGTAAGTATTGTCATGGGCAGTATTTCTGACTGGGAAACCATGCAACAAGCCGCCCAAATGTTAGAGGATTTTGGGGTTAGCTATGAAAAACATGTGATATCAGCCCACCGCATGCCCCAAGAGATGTTTACCTATGCCCAAAATGCCCGAAAACGAGGTCTCAAAGTTATTATTGCTGGGGCCGGGGGAGCCGCCCACTTACCGGGGATGATTGCGGCCAGTACAGAATTACCTGTAATAGGGGTACCTGTGCAATCTCGGACGCTAAATGGACTTGATTCTTTACTCTCAATCGTCCAAATGCCGGCGGGAATTCCGGTGGCTACCACAGCTATTGGACAAGCTGGGGCTAAAAACGCAGCCTTATTGGCCATTCAAATTCTAGGTACGAGCAATCCCGAACTGCAAGCGAAAGTCACAGCTTATCGCCAAGCTATCCATGATGCTGCAGTAGAAAGCGAGGCACAATTTGATGACTAAGCTAATTCAACAAGGACAAACAATTGGTATTATCGGTGGTGGGCAGTTGGGACAAATGCTGGCCTTGGATGCCAAGGCTAGTGGGATGAGGGTCATTGTACTTGATCCCGACCCTACTTGTCCGACTGGTCAGGTTTGTGATGAGCAAATTGTGGCTCCTTATGCGAGTCAAACTGCAATTACCACGTTAGCTGAAAAAAGTGACGTCTTAACCTATGAGTTTGAAAACGTTGATTTAGCCACACTGGAGGCAGTTAGTGACCAAGTCTTTATTCCTCAAGGAACAGAACTTTTGCGGATTACCAAGGACCGTTTACGCGAGAAAACTTTTCTGCGCGACCATGGCCTGCAGACCGCACCTTTTAGGATGGTAAACACGCAAGCCGATTTAGTAGCTGCATTAGCAGATTTAGATTATCCGGCTATTTTAAAAACTTGTCAGGGAGGTTATGATGGTAAGGATCAAGTCACCCTTTATAGCGAAGAGAATCTAAAACAGGCCACAGAAGTACTTGCGCAGGGTCCTTGTATTTTAGAAGGATTTGTGACCTTTAAATGTGAATGTTCAATCATGGTGGCGCGGAATCCGCGAGGTCAGGTCAGTGTGATGCCGGTTAGTGAAAATATCCATGTCAATCACATTCTCCATGAAAGTATTGTGCCGGCTCGCATTAGTCTTGCGTTACAAGCTAAGGCTCAAAAATTGGCCCAAATGATTGCTGAGGCTTTGGGTTTGGTGGGAATTCTAGGAGTTGAGTTTTTTGTTGGTCAAGATCACGAACTCTATGTTAATGAATTAGCGCCCCGTCCCCACAATTCGGGCCACTATTCCCTTGAAGCTTGTGATTTTTCACAATTTGCCTTGCATAATCGGGCAATTTGTAATTGGCCACTACCGTCGGTTAAATTACTAAGTCCTGCCATCATGGTCAATATTTTAGGACAGCATGTGGCCGGCACCCAAGCTTTGATTAGCCAAAAGGCTACCTGGCATTTTCATGATTATGGAAAAAAAGACCAAAAATTTAATCGAAAAATGGGCCACGTGACAATTTTGTGCGATAATATAGAAGCAACCCTCAAAGAAATTAAGACAACCCAAGTTTGGGAAAGATAGGAGATAGAAAATGATTCCACGTTATACTCGTCCTGAAATGGCAAAACTTTGGACTGACCAAAAGAAATATGAATGCTGGTTGGAAGTTGAATTAGCAGCTGATGAAGCCTGGTCCAAACTAGGACATATTCCTGCTGAAGATGTTGAAAAGTTACGCCAAAACGCTAAATTCGACGTTGAACGGATTAATGAAATTGAAGCGGTAACTCGCCACGACGTAATCGCCTTTACACGGACGGTTTCTGAATCTTTAGGTGAAGAAAAGAAGTGGGTTCACTATGGTTTAACTTCTACCGACGTGGTGGATACTGCTTATGGTTACCAATTAAAGCAAGTTAATGATGTTTTACGTCAAGATTTGGTGGAATTTACTGAAATCGTAGCAGACAAAGCGCGTAAGTACAAGGACACAGTTTGTATGGGGCGGACCCATGGAGTCCATGCTGAACTAACCACCTTTGGAGTAAAATTGACTCGTTGGTATTCTGAAATGAAGCGCAATATTGAGCGCTTTGAACATGCTGCCAAAGGAGTCGAAGCTGGTAAAATCTCTGGTGCAGTGGGGACCTTTGCCAATATCGATCCTTTTGTTGAAGAATATGTATGCCAAAAGCTCGGTATCCGCGCCCAGGAAGTTTCCAGTCAGGTCTTACCCCGTGACTTACACGCTGAGTACTTATCAGCCTTGGCTTTGATTGCGACTTCTTTAGAAGAATTTGCAACCGAAATTCGTGGTTTACAAAAATCTGAAACTCGTGAAGTGGAAGAATACTTCGCTAAGGGCCAAAAAGGTTCTTCAGCTATGCCACACAAGCGGAATCCAATTGGTTCTGAAAATATTTGTGGTTTGGCCCGAGTGGTTCGTGGTCACATGGTAACGGCCTATGAAGATGTAGCTCTATGGCATGAACGCGATATTTCGCACTCTTCTGCGGAAAGAATTATCTTGCCCGATACAACTATCTTGGTAGATTACATGTTACACCGTTTTGGTAACATCGTGAAAAACTTGACAGTCTTCCCTGAAAATATGAAGCGCAACATGGATCGGACCTTTGGTTTGATTTACAGTGGTCGTGTCCTTTTGAAGTTGATTGATACTGGCATGAGTCGCGAAGAAGCTTACGATTTGATTCAACCTAAAACGGCTCAAGCTTGGGATGAACAGCGCCCATTCCGTCCGCTTTTAGAAGCTGATGAAGCAATCACGTCCCGTTTAAGTTCAGCTGATTTAGATGATGCCTTTGATTACCATTGGCACCTGAAACATGTGGATGATATTTTCAAACGGGTTGGCCTAGAATAATTAATGCTTACTTAAATCCCTAGCTCAAAATGAGTTAGGGATTTTTATGTTCGTTTATATAGTTTTTCTTTTTATTTTTAATATCTTTATTAATCTTTTTTGTCTAAAAAACGAACTATTTGTTCTAAAAAAAGAATATTATTCGTTGACTTTTTTGGGTGCTCTTAGTAAAATCATAGGTGAAAAGTATTTATTTTCATTATTTTTTCAAAAAACGTTCGTCTTTAGTTAAGAAAGGGTGCTTTTATCACCATGGAAAAATTACTTTACACTGGTAAAGCCAAACAAATGTGGTCAACTGATAATCCTCAAATTTTACGAGTGGTCTATTTAAATCAAGCCACAGCTCTTAATGGTAAGAAGAAAGATAAAATTGAAGGCAAAGCTGTCCTTAATAATGCCATTTCGACTTTGATTTTCCAGTATCTCAATCAGGTTGGGATTCCGACGCACTACTTGGAACAAATTTCACCTACAGAAGAACTTGTGAAAAAAGTTGAAATTATACCTCTGGAAATGGTGACGCGGAATATAGCAGCAGGTCACTTTGCTAGTCGTTATGGGGTAAAAGAAGGTAGGGCTTTTGACCAACCGGTCGAAGAAATGTACTATAAGTCAGATAAATTGGATGACCCTTTTATGAACGCTTCCCAGGCCAAGGCACTTGGACTAGTGACTCAAGAAGAACTGGATGTCATGTGGAATTTATCACGACAGGTCAACTTTATTTTAAAGCGTCTTTTTGCGAAAGCTAAATTAACTTTAGTGGATTTTAAATTAGAGTTTGGCCGGCTCGCAGATGGGCAAATCGTCTTAGCCGATGAATTTTCTCCAGATAATTGTCGTTTGTGGGATATGGAAACTGCTAATCACATGGATAAAGATGTTTACCGACGTGATTTAGGTGATTTAGTCTCTGTTTACCAAGAAGTTTACCGCCGATTGCAAACTGTGTTGGAAAAATAAGGAGTTTATGGAAATGAAACAAGTGCGAATCTATGTAACCTACAAGCAGTCAGTTTTTGACCCTCAAGGTGAAACTATCAAGGAATCAATTCAAACCATGGGACATACAGAAATCAAGAAAGTTAAAGTTGGTAAATTTTTTGATGTGACGATTGATCTTTGTGCAAGTGACCTAGAGCAAATCGTAAAGAGTATTGCAGAAGAAATGCTAGTTAACTTTAATTTAGAAACTTATCGCTACGAGATTTTGGAGGAAGCGTAATGAAATTTGCTGTGGTTGTTTTTCCAGGATCCAACTGTGATGTTGATTTATTCGAAACCTTAGACAACATTTTAAAGGTTGATGTGGAATATGTTGATTATCGGCAAGATAGTTTGGATGGATTTGATGCGGTTATGATTCCAGGCGGTTTTTCTTATGGAGATTATTTGCGTAGCGGTGCAATTGCCAGCTTAACGCCAATTATGCAACCCATTAAAGAGTTTGCGCAGGCTGGTAAACCAGTCTTTGGAACTTGTAATGGTTTTCAAATTTTGACAGAAGCTGGATTACTTCCAGGAGCCTTGAAGCGTAATGATAGTTTGAAGTTTATCTGTAAAACGGTCCAATTAGAAGTAGTTAATAATCAAACAGCCTTTACCAACCAATATCAAACTCAAGAACATATTGCCCTACCAATTGCTCACGCAGATGGTTCCTATTATGCTGATGAAGCTACTCTAGCAGAATTAGAAGCTAATGGCCAAGTAGTTTTCCGTTATGTGGGTGAAAATCCTAACGGAAGTCTACACGATATTGCGGGCATCACTAACAAAGCAGGGAATGTTTTGGGTATGATGCCACACCCAGAGCGGGCAGTTGAAGCTCTATTGGGAAATGAAGATGGTCTGCGTTTATTCTTATCGATTTTAGAGAGCCAAAAATTGGAGGGTTAAAAAATGATACAAGCTATGACCGCACAAGAAGTGCAAGACCAAAAGCCCTACTTAGAATGGGGGTTAACTCAAAAAGAATATGACTACATTTCCGAAAAGTTATTGAAACGTTTACCTAATTTTACTGAAACTGGTTTGTTTTCCGCTATGTGGAGTGAGCACTGTTCTTATAAAAAGTCTAAGCCTGTTTTGCGACTTTTCCCAAATAAAAATGGTCGAGTACTACAAGGGCCTGGTGAAGGGGCGGGAATTATTGATATTGGTGATGGTCAAGCGGTAGTGTTCAAGGCGGAAAGTCATAATCATCCTTCAGCTATTGAACCATATGAAGGGGCTGCTACTGGTGTCGGGGGTATTTTACGTGATATTTTCTCGATGGGGGCGCGTCCGCTTGCTTCCCTTGATTCTCTACACTTTGGTGAAATTGATAATCCGCGGACAAAATATCTGATTAATGAAATCGTACATGGAATTGGTGGTTATGGTAATCCGATGGGGATTCCCACTGTGGCTGGTGAAATGACTTTTGATAAATGCTATACGGGGAATCCTTTAGTCAATGCAATGGCCGTAGGTTTGATGGAACAAAAAGATATGCAAGAAGGTAAGGCCAAAGGGGTCGGTAATGCAGTGATGTATGTTGGCGCCAAAACTGGTCGTGATGGGATTCACGGAGCAACTTTTGCTTCAGCTGATTTTTCTGATGAAAAAGAAACCCAACGTTCGGCTGTGCAAGTGGGAGATCCTTTCATGGAAAAACTTCTTATGGAAGCCTGCTTGGAATTAACCGGCCAACATGCGCAATGGTTAGTCGGGATTCAAGATATGGGGGCGGCCGGGCTTGTGTCTTCTTCTTGTGAAATGGCCTCCAAAGCTGCTTCAGGGATGGAACTAAATCTGGATTTGGTACCTCAACGTGAAGCAGGTATGTCCGCTTATGAAATTATGCTGTCTGAATCACAAGAACGGATGCTTTTATGTGTGAAGAAAGGACATGAAGTTGATGTCCAAGCCATTTTCCACAAATACAACTTAGAAGCTGTGGTGATTGGCCGGGTCACAGAAGGTCACGATTATGTCTTGAAACATCAAGGAGAAGTTGTAGCGGATATCCCGGTTTTAACTTTAACTGACGATGTTTTATCTGAACCATCAGAAGAAAAAATCCCTACCAGAATTTTAACGGCTAAAGAAAAGGTTAATTGGCAACCAGCGCAATTGGATGCGACGAAGACCTTGCTAAAAATTTTGGCTCAACCAACCATTGCTTCTAAGACAATGTTTACCCAAACCTATGATTCTCAAGTAAGGACCAACACCGTTGTAGGACCAGGAAGTGATGCCGGGGTAATTCGGATTCGTCACACCAAGAAAGCTCTAGCAATGACCACCGATGGTAATGGTCGGTTTGTTTATTTAGATCCTGAAATTGGGGGGCAAATGGCAGTGGTTGAAGCGGCTGCTAATGTAATAGCGAGTGGGGCTTTACCGTTAGCGATTACAGATTGTTTGAACTATGGGGATCCAAATGATCCTGAAATTTACTGGGAATTACACCAATCAGTAATAGGGATGGCAGAGGCCTGTCGTGTCTTTGATACGCCCGTAATTTCTGGAAATGTTTCTTTATATAATGAAAATAATGGCGAAGCGATTTTTCCAACACCAATGGTGGGTATGGTTGGTTTGATTGAAGATAATCAGTACATTATTCCTTCCTTCGTGCAAGCGGCTGGCGATTTAGTATACATCATTGGCCAAACAGGATCTGACTTTGCTGGTAGTGAATTACAAAAGATGTTAACGGGTGAACTCTTTGGAACTTTAAGTACGCTTAATTTAACGAGTTTGAAAAAGCAAATGTCTACCTTACTCCAAGCAATGCAAACGGGTCTCGTAGCTTCCGCACATGATGTAAGTGAGGGTGGTTTGGCTGTTGCCTTAGCTGAAACAACTTTCAAGACAGGTTTAGGTTTAGATGCTCATTTGGACTTACCAACAAACCAACTTTTTGCCGAAACGGCTGGGCGCTTTGTTGTAACCGTGAAACCTGAAAAACAAATTATTTTTGAAGAACTTTTGGGAACCAGTGCCAAACTAGTGGGGCGGGTGACAGCCGATGTTAATTTACATGTTCAAACTGTAGATGGAGCGATTAATACTACTGTGGCTCAAGCGCAAAAGGTGTGGGAGGAGGCGATTCCATGTCTCATGAAATCCGAGGATTAAACGAAGAATGTGGTGTTTTTGGGGTCTTTGGTGAGAAAGATGCTAGTCGTCTGACATATTTTGGACTTCATGCCCTCCAACATCGCGGTCAAGAAGGTGCTGGAATTGTTTCTTCTGATGGTGAACATCTCCACCAATACCGGAACCGGGGGCTTTTAGCGGAAGTTTTTCAAAATCCAGATGATTTAAAACGTTTAACGGGGCAAGCTGCCATTGGCCATGTACGTTATGGTACTAGTGGGACTAATTCCTTAGCCAATATCCAACCTTTCTTATTCCGTTTTTATGATGGTGATGTAGGACTGGCGCATAATGGTAATTTAACTAATGCGGTAACTTTACGCCGACAATTAGAGGTGCAAGGGGCGGTTTTTCAGTCAACTTCAGATACGGAAATGTTGATTCACCTTATTCGTAAAAAGCAGGGGATGGACTTCCTTGATGCTTTGAAGGTTAGTTTAAATGAGACTAAAGGAGGTTTTGCCTTCCTACTATTAAGAAAAGACGCTTTATATGCTGCTTTGGATCCTAATGGTTTTCGACCTTTAGTGATTGGTCAAACTAAAAGTGGTGGTTACATTGTCGCTTCAGAAACTTGTGCTTTGGATGCAGTCGGCGCTAAATTTGTCCGTGATGTTTTACCAGGTGAATTAATCATCATTGACAAGGATGGTTTACACATCGACCACTACACAACCCAAACTAAATTAGCTGTATGCTCCATGGAATACATCTACTTTGCCCGCCCAGATTCGATTATTCATGGGGTGACGGTCCATAATGCGCGCAAAAGGATGGGGGGCATTTTGGCTCAAGAACAACCCGCACCAGCCGATGCCGATATGGTTATCGGGGTGCCTAATTCATCTTTATCAGCCGCCTCGGGTTATGCTGAAGCCACAGGCCTCCCCTATGAGATGGGGTTGATTAAAAACCAATACATTGCGCGGACTTTTATCCAGCCAACTCAAGCCTTACGCGAACAGGGGGTAAAGATGAAACTTTCTGCCGTACGTGGGGTAGTAGAGGGAAAATCAGTTGTGATTGTTGATGACTCTATTGTACGTGGAACGACTTCGATTCAGTTGGTCAAGATGCTCAAAGAAGCCGGGGCTAAGGAAGTTCACATGCGCATTGCCTCCCCACCATTTAGATATCCCCACTTTTACGGAATTGATGTTTCTGACCGAAGTCAATTAATGGCTGCGAAACACTCGGTAGTGGAAATGCAAAAACTTATTGGGGTTGAATCTCTAGGTTTCCTAAGTGTTTCGGGGTTAATTAAAGCGATTAACTTACCAATGGGTCAGGATAAAGAAAATGGAGGTTTAACGGTAGCTTATTTCAATGGTAAGTACCCAACGCCACTTTATGATTACGAAGAGGATTATTTGCAATCATTTGAAGAAATACCGGACAGAAAGGACTAAAAGATGAGTCGTTATAAAGAAGCCGGGGTTGATGTAACCGCGGGTTATAAGTTAGTTGATAAAATCAAAGCCGATGTGCAATCGACCAAACGACCGGGAGTACTCGGGGGATTGGGGAGCTTTGGGGGCATGTTTGATTTGAGTGCTTTAAAACTTAAAGAACCAGTTTTGGTTTCCGGAACCGATGGGGTTGGTACTAAGTTACTGATTGCACAAAGCGCCCATAAGCACGATACGGTTGGTATTGATTGTGTAGCGATGTGTGTCAATGATATCTTGGCGCAAGGGGCTCAACCGCTCTTTTTTTTAGATTACATCGCGACTGGTCACAACAATCCTGATGAAATGGCTCAAATTGTTAAGGGGGTCGCCGAAGGTTGCCGGCAAGCTAAGGTTGCCTTGATTGGAGGCGAAACGGCGGAAATGCCTGATATGTATGCCGCCGATGAATATGATCTGGCTGGATTTGCAACAGGAGTTGTCAATAAAAGTGAACTTTTAACCCCGAAAAATCCGCAAGCAGGAGATATTTTAATTGCCTTGCCTTCTAGTGGCTTACATTCCAATGGTTTTTCCTTGGTACGACAAATCCTTTTTAAAGACTGTCGTATCAATTTAAGTGATAAACCACATGCTTTACAAGGCCAAAGCGTTTTAGAAGCAATTTTGACTCCAACACGGATTTATGTTTCTGCTGTCTTGCCTTTAGTGGAGGCTAGGCTAGTAACTGGTATTAGCCATATTACCGGTGGCGGTTTAATCGAAAACTTGCCACGAATGTTTAATGATGAGCTCCAAGCTCAGATTCAACTTGGATCATGGCCAATTTTACCTATTTTTGATTATCTTCAAGAATTAGGAAATTTGAGTCAGCAAGATATGTTGGCAACTTTTAACTTAGGAGTAGGAATGGTCTTAGCGGTGGCACCAGAAAATTATGCTCAGGTCAAGGAAATCCTGATGGACCAAGGTGAAACTTGTTATCGAATTGGTCAGTTAGTTAAACGTCCAGATCAAGCAGCGAAGCTAGACTTTAAGAAATGAGGTTTAAGAAATGAAAATAGCCATTTTTGCTTCCGGGAATGGTTCTAATTTTGAAGTTTTAGCCCAAAAAATTATTGGTGGTGAAATTCCTGGTGAATTAGCGTTACTCTTTTGTGACCATCCTGATGCTTATGTGATTGAACGGTCCCGGAAATTTCAGATTCCCGTTGTAACTTTTACAGTGAAAGCTTGCGGAGATAAACAAGCTTATGAAGAAAAAATTGTGCAGGTTTTAGAACAATATAACATTGACTTTATTGTTCTGGCAGGCTATATGCGGGTAATTGGACAACCAGTTTTGTCTAAATATGAAGGAAGAATTGTTAATCTTCATCCGGCTTACCTACCAGCCTATCCTGGTCTACATGCAATTGAACGTGCCTTTGCCGATGGGGTTGCTCAAACAGGAGTGACAGTTCACTATATTGATGCAGGCTTAGACTCAGGTCCAATTATTACTCAAAGACATGTCCCTCTTTATTCTGATGATTGTTTAGAAGATTTAGAAGCGCGAATTCACGCTTGTGAACACAAATTATATCCCGCTGTTTTAAAAGAATTGCTTAGTAAAAAAGGAGAATAAGCTCTATGAAACGTGCCTTAGTTAGTGTTTCAGATAAAAGTAAGTTAGTTGAGTTTGTTAAAGTCTTAGTCGACCACGATTTCGAAGTTATTTCTACTGGAGGTACCAAAAAAGTTCTCGACGAGGCTGGTTTACCAACAATTTCTGTGGAAGCTGTGACAAACTTCCCGGAAATTTTGGATGGACGGGTTAAGACTCTGAATCCTTATATTCACGGCGGTTTACTTGGAAGACGTGATGTGGCTGAACATGTGCAAACCATGGTTGATTTGGATATTACTCCTATTGATTTAGTCTGTGTTAACCTTTACCCTTTTAAAGAAACGATTCAAAAATCTGGTGTTGAGATGGCTGAAGCTATTGAAAACATTGATATCGGTGGTCCAAGTATGGTGCGTTCCGCAGCCAAAAACTTTCAAGATGTAACTGTGGTCGTTGATGTAGCCGATTATGACCAAGTAGCAGAAGAAATTAAAACCCAAGGCCACACGAAGCTTGCTACGCGACAAGCCTTAGCTGCGAAAGCTTTCCGCCACACAGCTGCTTATGATAGTTTAATTAGCCAATACCTAACAACTCAAATAGGAGAACAAAAGCCTGAAAAATTAAGCTTGACTTACGATTTGGAAGATACTATGCGTTATGGGGAAAATAGTCACCAAAAAGCCTGGTTTTATCAAGATAGCTTACCAGTGACTTACTCGATTAGTCAAGCTAAGCAACTACATGGAAAACAGTTATCTTACAATAATATCAAAGATGCTGATGCGGCTATTCGGATTATACGTGAATTTGACCAACCGACAGTCGTAGCCGTAAAACACATGAATCCTTGTGGGATTGGTCAAGCTACAACCATTGAAAAAGCCTGGGACTATGCTTATGAAGCTGATCCCATCTCTATTTTTGGGGGGGTAATTGTCTTAAACCGACCCGTTGACCTTGCAACTGCCGAAAAAATGCACCAGCTTTTCTTGGAAATTATTATTGCTCCGAGTTTTGAAGCGGAAGCCTTTGAAGTTTTGGCTAAGAAGAAAAACTTACGCTTGTTAGAATTGGACTTCAGTCAAAAAGACCAATCCATGAGTCAAAAAGAAGTTGTTTCTGTTTTAGGAGGCCTTTTGGTTCAAGAACAAGATATAATCGTGGAAGATTCTGCTGATTGGCAAGTAGTTACTAAGGTACAACCAACTGCGGCCCAGTTAGCAACATTGGCTTTTGCCTGGAAAGCTGTTAAGCATACTAAGTCTAATGCCATTGTTATTGCTAATGACCAGCGAACTCTAGGAATTGGCGCGGGTCAGCCGAACCGAATTGATTCAACCAAAATTGCAATTCAACACGCAGGGGATGCTATAGATGAGACAGCAGTTTTAGCGTCAGATGCCTTCTTCCCTATGGATGACTGCGTGGAATATGCGGCACAACATGGTATCAAAGCCATCGTTCAACCAGGGGGATCTATTCGCGATCAGGATTCCATTGATATGGCTGATAAGTATGGAATAACAATGGTGACAACAGGTATCCGTCACTTCCGGCACTAGAAATGAGGGTAGAAATGCAAGAAAAAGTATTGGTTATTGGTAGTGGTGGTCGGGAAGCGGCCATTGCACAAAAGCTTATTGCTAGCGAACAGGTAGCTCAGGTTTTTGTGGCTCCCGGAAATCCTGGTATGCAAGCGATGGAAGGAGTAATTCCAGTGAACATCGGTGAACTTGAATTTGATGCCTTGAAGGGCTTTGTGGAGGAAAATCAAATTGATTGGACCTTTGTTGGGCCTGAAGATGCTTTGGTTGCCGGAATTGTTGATGATTTTCAAGCAGCGGGTTACCCAATTTTTGGCCCAGATAAGGAGGCTGCTATGCTGGAAGGTTCAAAGGACTACGCTATGCGGTTTATGAAACGTTATCAAGTACCAACAGCTAAGTTTGGCACTTATACAAACTCTCAAGCAGCTCTTGCAGCTATGGAACATTTTGGGTTTCCTTTGGTTATTAAAGCCGATGGTCTCGCAGGTGGCAAAGGGGTGGTGATTAGTCCTGATGTCGCCTCTGCGCAAGCTGAAATTAAACTCATGTTTAAAAAGGGTCAAAGTCAAATTGTTCTGGAAGAATATTTGGAAGGCTCAGAGTATTCTATGTTTATTGTGGTCGGCCAAGATGATTATCAAATTTTACCTTTAGCTCAAGACCATAAATGTGCTTATGATGGGGACCAGGGTCCCAATACTGGAGGAATGGGGTCATATAGTCCTGTGCCTCAGTTGAGCGAGATTGATTACCAAAAAATGTTGACGGAAGTGGTGTCTCCAACCATTGTCGGGTTACGAGATGCTCACCCTAATTATCGGGGAATTTTATACATTGGGATGATTTTAACGCCTACCGGTCCGAAAGTAATTGAATACAATGTTCGTTTAGGTGATCCGGAAACTCAGGTAGTTTTACCGCGGATTAAATCAGACTTTGGTCGGTTAATTAAAGCGGCCATTGATGGTGAAAAGTTACCCCCAATTACGGTTAGTCCTCGAGCCTGTCTAGGAGTGGTGGTAGCAGCACAAGGTTATCCCAAAGCACCCGTGAAAGGACAAATTTTACCGAAAATGCCTCATCAAGAAGGAATTGAGGTTGTGTATGCCAACGTAGCGAGTCAAGAAGAAGACCTGGTTGGCAATGGGGGGCGCATCCTAATGGTTTGTGCTCAAAATACGAATTTGATACAAGTCCAAGCACAAGTTTATGACTACTTAGCTCGAATTAACTTTGATCAATGTTTCTACCGTAAGGATATTGGGTTTAAGGCAACGCAAACTAAATTTTAGGTTTAAAGTAGTATGTTTTGCATACTACTTTTTTGCGGTATACTAAAAGTATTATTTAGTAGAAAGGATGACGTATATGCCCAATTTTTCCTACCAAGTGTTTGCGACTGTGGCTAATCAAAAAACTTTCGCAGCCGCTGCGAAGAGTTTACGAGTAACTCCTTCAGCCATTAGTCATTCTATCAATGCTTTTGAAAAAGAGCTTGGCTTTCCTTTATTCTTACGAAATCGTACTGGAGTAAGATTAACCGAAAATGGGAAACAAATTTTACCCCTAGTTCAAGAAATAATTGCAGCCGAAACTAAACTGAATGAAGAAGCGGCGCAGTTAAGTGGCTTAAATAAAGGGCATGTCCGTATTGGAGGGTTTTCAAGTGTCTTTATTAATTGGTTACCGGAAATTATTAATTCCTTTAAAGATGCCCATCCTCAGGTGGGCATTAGTGTACAACAGGGGAGTTTTAACGATGTGGTTGAACAGGTGCGACTTGGGAATCTAGATGTTGGGTTTGCAACCCTTCCGATTGATCCGGGGTTGGAAGTGCTTCCGCTCTATCGTGATCGAATCTATTGTGTGACGCCGTTAGATTTTAAACCACAAAATGGTCACACTATTACCAAGGCTGATATAAAGCACGAAGAATTCATCTTGCAACAAATTGACTATGATCGTGAAACTAAGAAAGCTTTAGATACTTATGATGTATCGGTGAATTCGATTCAGTATAGTATAGATGATGCTTCCATTATCGCTATGGTTGAAAGTGGGTTGGGTTTAGGAATTTTGCCTGAATTAGCTTTAGAAAAATTATCTGGGGATGTTAAACGCTATCCCTTTGCACAAGATTTCTACCGAGAAATTTGTTTAGTAGCCCACCACAAGCCCCGCCAAACCCCATCAACCAAGGCTTTTATTCAAACAGTTCAAGCTTATATTCAAAAAAGATATTAAAAGATGGTCAAAATACTTGCCAAGTTAGCCAATATCTGATATTATCCATTGCATTGAGAATATCCCCAAATTTACGAGGTAAGAAAAAGCATGGAAGATAAAGAAAAGAAAGCTCCTTTCGAAATTGGCGACAAGGTTAAGTGTCAAAGTTTTGGTTCTTTAAAAAATGACTTTGAAGGTACAATTGAAAAAAATTATGAAAACTCGGCAGTGGTAGCCATTGAGATTTTTGCAGATGAAGATGCTGTAACGGTCGCTGATTTCCACAGTCGTGCGGTGGTTTCATTTACCAAAATGGAAAAAATTGCTTAATTAAAGGTGACAAGAAGATAAATATTTGCTATACTATCTCTTGTTGATGCGGGTGTAGTTTAGTGGTAAAATCCCAGCTTCCCAAGCTGATGTCGCGAGTTCGATTCTCGTCACCCGCTTAAATGAAACCTTCTGATAATAGAAGGTTTTTTATTAACTGTAAAGGAAAAGTACTTATGGAAAGTCTAACAGCGAGTTCGGATTTGGTGGGAGCCGGATAGGGTGAAATAAGGAAGCGCGCTTTTACAGACAGTTGCATAAACTAATGAGTGGATTTAATCAAGAAGAGTGGTACCGCGGGAAGTCTCGTCTCTTATACAAATGTATAAGAGACTTTTTTTGTGGGCCGAAGGAGGAAATATGGATTATAAATTAAAAGTGGCTGAAGTGGTCAGTCAAGCAGTTGATGGTCAATTAAGTGTTGATGAAATTGTTACTAAAATTGAAGTACCTAAGTCGTTGGAACTCGGAGACTATGCTTTTCCAGCTTTTGTTTTAGCAAAGGTTTTACGTAAGGCGCCTCAAATGATTGCCCAGGAATTAGTAGAAAAGATGGATCAAACAGGTTTTGAGAAAATTGAAGCAGTGGGCCCTTACATTAATTTCTTCTTAGATAAACAGGCCTTCAGTCAAGACGTGTTGGGTCAAATTTTAGACCAAGCAGATCACTATGGTGATTTAGACCTAGGTCAAGGTCGCCAAGTGCCAATCGACATGTCTTCGCCCAATATTGCTAAACCAATGTCTATGGGGCACTTGCGTTCAACTGTGATTGGAAATTCTTTGGCAAATATTTTAGCAAAGGCAAATTACCAACCGGTAAAAATTAATCACTTAGGTGACTGGGGAACGCAATTTGGGAAGTTAATGTGTGCTTACAAGATGTGGGGGAGCGAAGAGGAAGTTAAAAAAGATCCCATTGGTTCTTTGCTCCACTATTACGTACGCTTTCACGAAGAAGCTGAAAGCAAGCCTGAATTGGATGATCAAGCCCGGGAATGGTTTAAACGTTTAGAAGATGGTGATGAAGAAGCTAATTTCTTGTGGAAATGGTTCCGTGAAGAATCACTCAAGACTTTCACTAAAGTTTACGACCGATTAGGGATTACTTTTGATTCTTATAATGGGGAAGCTTTCTACAATGACAAGATGAATGAAATTGTTGATTTGTTAGAAGATAAAGGCTTATTAAAGGAGAGTCAAGGAGCCCAAATCGTTGACCTTGAAAAGTATAACTTAAATCCAGCGTTAATTAAGAAGTCTAATGGGACGACTCTTTACATGACGCGAGATTTAGCTGCTGCTCTTTATCGGAAACGGACTTACGACTTTGCACAATCTCTTTATGTTGTAGGAAACGAACAATCCAACCACTTCAAGCAATTGAAGGCTGTTTTAAAGGAAATGGGTTACGACTGGTCAGATGATATTCACCACATTCCATTTGGTTTGATTACTCAAGGAGGTAAGAAACTTTCTACTCGGAGTGGTCGCATCATTTTATTAGAAGAAGTTTTAGATGAAGCAGTGGAATTAGCTCAAAAGCAAATCGAAGAAAAGAACCCATCCTTGGCAAACAAAGAAGAAGTTGCCAAAGCAGTTGGTGTGGGGGCTGTGGTCTTCCACGATTTGAAAAATGAACGCTTAAACAACTTTGACTTTGACTTACAAGAAGTGGTACGTTTTGAAGGGGAAACAGGTCCTTATGTTCAATACTCACACGCTCGGGCGATGAGTATCTTGCGTAAAGCTGGTAAAAACTTAAGTGGTGTTCAAGTAAACTTAAACGATCCAAATGCTTGGGAAACATTGCGTCTTTTGGGCGATTTTGACCAAATAATCAAGCGGGCGGTTGGAACTTATGAACCATCTGTAATTTCCAAGTATGCTATTCACTTGGCCAAGGCTTTCAATAAGTATTATGCACATACCAAAGTCTTAGTTGAAGATCGTGAATTAGAAAGTCGCTTAGCTTTAGTGCAAAGTGTTGCTATCGTTTTGAAGGAATCCTTACGTCTCCTAGGAGTTAAGGCACCAGACGAAATGTAAGAAGTAAAATCTTTACAAAAAGAAGTCCTGCGGGGCTTCTTTTTTATAAAATTAATTTATATAAAAATAATTAATATTAAACCTTGAAAGAAAACGCTTTCTGTATTACAATAACGATTGTAAAATTAAGAAATACTAAAGAGGTGACCATTGAAAATGGATGGACTTAATATGAAAGATCGGGAATTAAAGGAATTAATTGCTACGGGAAAAATCGTTTCTTTAGATCAACGTCAAAAAATTGATGTTGATTTACATACTAATTTTATATATGTTTTACAAGGGACTATTGAAGTCTATGAAAAAAATATCAAAACCTCTCGGAGTGAGGACTACTTTGTTAAGGAAGGAACTTTTTTTCCTCGCATGTTGGATGATGAAAATTGGACGATTAGTATTCAAGTTTGTTTTCAGAAAGCTCAGGTCTGTATTTTGAAAAGAAGTATATTTGTACAAAATCATCGCTACCATCGCTTATTGATTCAAAACAGTGAAAAAATTTCCGAGCTAAACGATGTGCGTCAAGCAACAGTTTTGGCAGCTAAAATGAAGCAGGTACAAGATTATATCCTTAAAATTGCCCATGAATTTGGTCATGATATGGGTTTTTGCTATGAATTTCCAACCAATCAAAGTGTGATTCTCAGCGCTACAAAGGTGAGTCGGTCAACTGTTAACCGAGCAATTGTAGATTTAGAAGAAAAGCATTTAGTTTTTCGGAAGCATAGACGGATTTATGTATTCAAAGGGGCGGTTTGAACAATCTAGTACCAAGCTTGGTGGGAATTTGCTATAATATCACTTGATAGGTTGCGGTTGTGCAATCAAAGTGATTTATAGAAAAGAGGCTATGTGATTGAAAAAAGAAGCACGCCAAAATGCGATTTTAAAAATTATTGCGGAAAACGAAATTACCACCCAAGATGATTTAATGAAAGCTCTAGCTAATGAGGATATTGTAGCAACTCAAGCGACTATTTCCCGAGATATGCGTGAATTAAAGATTGTCAAAGGGCAAAATGCTGCTGGGAAAAGTTATTATACCCATTTTAAAGAAGAGAAAAACACTAGTAGTAAACGATTAAATCAAGTGATTAAAGATGTAGTCTTGGAAGTTGACTGCGTAGAATTCACCAATGTGATTCATACTTTGCCTCGGAATGCCAATGTTTTAGCGGCTTTGCTAGATGAATTACGTCCTCTAAATCTATTGGGGACCATTGCCGGGTATGATACTTTAGTGACTTATAGTAAATCCGTAGCTGACGCAAAGGAATTAAACAATTTTTTTAAAGAGTGTCTTCATTAAAGTAAGTTTAAAAAATCATACGATGATTGACAAAGAAGATATTTTTTTACTAAGATTTAAATATGTTTTAGCAAAAAATATCTAGGGAAGAGAACTTGGAGAGAAACAATGTTTAGAAAAATTGTAGCAAAGGTTGAGGCCTACTTTTTAGCGGTAATTGCTTTCCTTAAAAATAAGTGGTATCGTTATCAGTTAACCCGGTGGCTTTTGATAGTTTTTTTAAGTATTACCTTATTATTGTCATTATACTTGACATTCATAGCTAAGACTGCTGATGTTAAAAATCTGCGAAGTAATTTATCGCAAACAACAACGATTTACGATAAAGATGGGGATAAGGCAGGATATCTGTACGCCCAAAAAGGAACCTGGGTCTCATTAGATCAGATTTCTCCCAATGTACAAAATGCGGTTTTAGCGACTGAAGACCGGAATTTTTACCAGGAATATGGTTTTTCCATCAAGGGGATTTTAAGAGCTTCACTAGTTAACGTTAAGAACAAATTACTCCGCAATCATACAACAAGTGCGGGGGGAAGTACTTTGACTCAGCAATTAGTCAAAAATGCTTTGTTAACCCAAGAACAAACGATGACGCGAAAAATTAAAGAGCTTTTCTTATCCATTCAAGTGGAAAATGATTACAGTAAAAAACAAATTTTAGCTATGTATCTCAATAAGGCCTACTTTGGTAGTGGAGTTTGGGGTGTTGAAGATGCTGCCCAGAAATACTTTGGGGTTCACGCTAGTCAGTTAACTGTACCACAGTCAGCTATGTTGGCTGGAATTTTGAAAAACCCAACCGCTTATAATCCACGGACGTCTCCTGAGGCTGCTAAACAAAGACGTAATGTAGTCTTAGGCTTAATGGCTACAATGGGAGTGATTAACGAGAATCAACTAAGTGTTTATCAAAGTAGTGCTTTAACTTTACGTGATACCTATGAAAGTAAATCGGGTTACAAATATCCCTATTATTTTGATGCGGTAATTAACGAAGCTATTTCCAAATATGGTTTGACTGAGAATCAAATTATGAATGATGGTTATAAAATTTATACTAGTTTGGACCAACGTTATCAAACTAGCATGCAGTCGGCTTTTAAAAATGAAAGCCTCTTTCCTTATGATGCTACTGACGGAACGGAAGCCCAAGGAGCGGCGATTGCGATGAATCCGAAAAATGGCGGGGTTTTTGCCTTAGTTGGAGGGCGCGATAGTAAGGGACATACATTTAGAGGATATAATCGAGCGACACAGTTAAGTCGTTCACCTGGTTCAACCATGAAGCCGCTAGCGGTCTATACCCCAGCTTTAGAGAGCGGTTACTCTTACGATTCGATTATTCAAGACAAGTATCAATCTTATGGTAAAAACCAATATACCCCTAAAAACTGGAATAGCGTTTATCAAGGAAATATTCGTCTGTATCAAGCTCTGGCTTTAAGTAAGAATACTTCAGCCGTCTGGTTGCTGAATAAAATTGGGGTTACTAAGGGTTATGATTCAGTAGAAAAATTTGGCATTAATTTAGCCAAGTCAGATGAAAATTTGAGTTTAGCCCTCGGTGGTATGAAAAAAGGGGTTTCCCCCTATCAAATGGCTTCGGCTTATACGGCTTTTGCCAATAACGGTCAGCGTTATAGTCCCCACCTGATTACTAAGATTGTAGATTCTTCAGGTAAGGTCATTATTGATAATGAAAATCCTGATAGTAGTCAGGTGATGTCGGCTAAAGTAGCTAAGAACATGACTAGTATGATGATTGATGTCTACAGTCAGGGCACAGGTCAAAGTGCTAAGCCTGCAGGCTACACTATTGCGGGTAAAACAGGAACCACGGAAGGGGTCAATGGTAATGATGGCGACACCGACCACTGGTATATTGGTTATACCAAAGATGTTGTCCTAGCGACTTGGACGGGTTTTGATTCTAACAATTACTCTTTAGAAGATGAAGGAACTCGGGGTGGTTCGGCTTTGTTTAAAGCAGTGATGGGTGACATCTTACCTTACACCCAAAATACCTATATTGGAGTTAAAGCAGCCTCTACACGCTTGGCGCAAAGGCAGGCTGAGGAAGATAAAGCTTACCAAGATAATAGTAATAGTAGTAATGTTGGTAGCAGGATTAACGATACCCTTAATGATTGGGGCTCACGTATAAAAGATGCCTTTGGTGGCCTATTTAACTAAAAAGGAGTTTATAAAAATGATTAATATTTACGATACAATTAACCAATTAGAACAAGACTTACGTAAAACACAAGGATATTTGGACTTGAAACAAGCCTACGAAACTTTAAAGCAAGATGGCGAAGCTTACCAAATTTTTAAGGATATTCGTCAAATGCAAGAAGAAATGCAGGCTAAGCAAATGCAAGGTACTTTAGGTCAAGAAGATATGGAAAAATTACAGGCCTTAGGGCAAAAGGTTGAAGAATTCCCAAGCTTAAAGGAACTGATGATGAAAGAACAAGTATTAAGCATGATTATCAATGAAGCGCACGCTGCCATGATGAAACCAATTAATGAAATGTACCAAGACTAAAAATTTGACCCCTGGAGTTTTCTGGGGGTTTTTATGTGCAAAGCGTGGTAAAATTAGGATAAAAGCAAGATGAAAGGAAGGACAGAATGGACGGTAAAAAATTATTTGACTATCAATTAAACGAGGAAGTTAATCTTTACGTATTATTAAAAGGGGCTGATGTACGGACTAGTAAGACGGGGAAACAGTACTTAGCTTTGATTTTTGCTGATAAATCAGGTGAAGTTCCGGCTAAATACTGGGATGCAAGTGCAGAAGATGTAGCGCGTTTCCAAGTGGGAACGGTGGTTCACGTAACCGGACGTAAAGAGTCTTATCAAGGTAGTCCCCAAATTAAAATTGATAAGATGTATGTAGCCAGTGACCAAGAGCCAAATAATCCTGCTCTTTATGTACAAGCAGCCCCTGAAAGCAGCCAAACCATGGCTCAAGAAATTAATGAATACCTCGCTGAAATTAAAAATCCAGTTTGGAAGATTATTGTAACCAAACTCTTGCATGACAATGGTAAAGCTTATATGCAAGCGCCAGCAGCCAAGGTAAATCACCATGCTTTTATGGGGGGCTTGGCTTACCATAGTTTATCTATCTTACGTTTAGCGAAGCAGGTGGCAGACCTTTACCCACACTTAAATCGTGACTTACTTTATGCTGGCGCAATTTTACATGATTTGGGTAAGGTGATTGAGCTTTCAGGACCAGTAGGGACGAGTTACACACTAGCAGGTAATTTAATCGGACATATTGTCTTAGTGGATGAAAAGATTGTGGCAGTTTGCCAGGATTTATCGAACCAGTATCCTGATTTAGATTTTAGTCTTACTTCACAGAACATGTTGTTATTACGTCATATGGTTTTAGCCCACCATGGTCAATTAGAATACGGTTCTCCCGTCAGACCTCAAGTGATGGAAGCTGAAGTTTTACACCACCTAGATGATCTCGATGCTAGTATCCAAATGATGCAAGGTAAGTTAAATCAAACGGCGACCGGGGAGTTTAGCGACCGAATTTTTGGTCTGGACAGTCGAGCTTTTTTCAAACCGGAAAATAAGGCTTAAAAATTGAGCAGCACGGTTGGTTATGATAAAATAGAAAGCAAGAATTTAATGGAGGTGACCGTTACATGACAGATGATGTGCATAGGTACGGCAAACAGATTGAAGAAATTAAAGAAGGGGAATCTTTGACAGTTACAGAAACGATTAGTCAAAGAGATATTCTTCTTTACTTAGGTTTAACAAACGATAACAATCCTTTATATACTCAAATGGCCTACGCCAAGCAAACTGAGTATCAAAAGCCGATTGTTCCGCCGGTTTTATTAACAGGGATTATTACCAGCGCCATTAGCAAGCACTTGCCTGGTCCAGGAAGTGAAATTGTGAATATCGACGTGAATTTAATCTCTCCTGTGTATCATGAACAATATGTAACTTTTAACTTCGAAGTAATTAAAATTGACTTAATGAAGGAAGTTGTCACAATATCTGTGGAAGGGATGGATGACGAAGACAACCGCCTTTTAGATGCGGTGATTATGGTCCGTCCACCTAAGATGTTAGCTAACGTAGAGTAGGAGGTAAAAATATGAATAACTTTGATCCAAACCAACGTGAAATTATCGTTGATGGAGGCTTAAACAAGTTTTTAGCCAAGATGTATGGGTTTATGGCCGGGGCCGTAGCCGTTTCAGCTTTAGTGGCTTATCTAGCTACTGCGGTTTTCCAAACGCAATTTATGACCTTTTTCGCCATGAATCGTTGGGCTTTGTGGGGACTTTTTATCCTGCAAATTGTCTTAGTTTTTGGGATGTCCTTTAAAGCTGACCGCAGCCCTGTCGCTACAGCCACTATGCTCTTTATTTACGCAGCCTTAGAAGGAATTTTCTTTGGCATTTTGGTTCAAGCTTACACGGCCCAAAATATTACCATGGCTTTTGTAGCTGCGGCGGCAGATTTTGTAGTCTTGGCCTTTCTAGGAACAAACACGAAAAAGGATTTATCAGGGATTGGGCGTCAAGCCATGGCAGCTTTAATTGCTTTGATAGTGGTTTCTGTAATTAACCTCTTCTTGGGGAGTACAGTTATCCAGTTCTTCTTCTCTTTTATTGGAGTCTTGATTTTTAGTGTCTTAACTGCTTGGGATTCACAAAGATTTAAACAAATGTACCTACAATATGGTAACAGTCTTAACCCAACTAACTTAGCTTTGATGGGGGCTTTACAGTTGTACTTAGACTTCATTAATTTATTTATTCAATTATTGAATATCTTTACAGGGCTTAACGGTCGGGATTAACAAAAAGCGGTTTAATAGCCGCTTTTTTCATTGAGGTGAAATTTAATGACAGAAAAACTTTTATTGATTGACGGTAACAGTGTGACTTTTCGTGCCTTTTATGGCTTAATTAATGCTGTCGAACGCTTTAAAAATACGGAAGGGTTACACACCAGTGCTATTTATGGCTTTAAATTGATGCTAGACAAAATTTTGGCAGATGAGCAACCCGACCGGGTCTTAGTAGCCTTTGATGCCGGCAAGAAAACTTTTCGGACGAAAAAGTTTGCCGATTATAAGGGGCAACGTTCTAAAACTCCAAGTGAACTTACGGAACAATTTCCTTACGTACGGGAATTAGTGGCGGCACACGGGATTAAGACATATGCCCTACCAAATTATGAAGCTGACGATATCTTGGGGACCATGGCCAAGGAAGCTGAAGCCCAAGGAATGGAAGTTGTAATTGTAACTGGAGACCGTGATTTGGTACAATTAGTGACTGATAAGGTTACCGTCCTAGCAACGGTCAAAGGGGTCACTGAAATTGAACGCTATACGCCAGCAGAAGTCGCCGCTAAATATGGTGGCTTAAACCCCAAACAAATTATTGATATGAAGGCTCTCACCGGGGATAGTTCTGATAATTATCCAGGGGTAACTAAGATTGGAGAAAAGACAGCGATTAATCTTTTGACAGAATATGGTAGCTTAGAAGGTATCTATGCGAAAGTTGATGAGATGAAGAAGTCTAAGCGTAAAGAAAATCTGATTAACGAAAAAGATATTGCCTTTATGTGCCAAGATTTGGCTCGCATTCGTCAAGATGCGCCACTGGAAATTACTTTGGCTGATACAGTTTATGCAGGTCCTGATGAAGTTGCCTTGCGAGAGCTCTACCAAAAACTTGATTTCAAAAGCTTTTTAGGACAATTAAAGGCAAATACGGTTGAAGTTGAATTTGATAAATCACTGGCCATAATTGATTTAGCGACCTTGACAGAAGCTTTACCTCAAGCTAAAGAAGTAAATTTCTATTTAGAAATGGCCGATGATAACTACCATACGGCTGACTTTTGGGGCTTTGCCATTCAAATCGATCAGCAAGTCTATGTTTCTGATGATGTTTTAAAAATAACTGAAGCGCCATTGAAAGATTATTTAGAGAATCAGCAAGTGGCTGTTAATGTTTTTGACTTGAAACGGACTTTAGTTGGTTTAAATCGTTTAGGTGTTAAACTTAGTGGGGTGAATTTTGATTTACTTTTAGTATCTTACCTCCTAGATACGAGTGAGAATAGTAATGACCTTGGGAAATTAGCAATGTTGCATGATTTCTATGGGGTGAAAAGTGATGAAGAAGTCTATGGTAAAGGTGCTAAGCGAGCTTGCCCGGAAAAAGACCTGTTATTGCCACACTTGGCTACTAAGGTACAAGCTATTGGGCAACTGAAGTCCCAACTTTTAAATAAGCTTAAGGCTAATGAACAAGAAATTCTTTATGAAGAAATTGAACGTCCATTAGCTTATGTCTTAGGGCAAATGGAAATTGCTGGAATTAAGGCTGATCCCTTCTGTTTAAAAAATATGCAAACTGAATTGGCTAGTCGCTTGGCTGCTATTGAAGCTGACATCTATCAAGCGGCGGGTGAAGAGTTTAATTTGAACTCGCCCAAGCAACTGGGAATCATTTTATTTGAAAAGATGGGCTTACCTGTCATCAAAAAGACTAAGACAGGTTACTCAACAGCGGTAGATGTTTTGGAAAAATTACAAGACCAAGCACCAATTATAGCTGATATTTTGGAATACCGGCAACTAGCTAAATTGCAGTCAACTTACATTGAGGGGTTGTTGAAGGTTATTAGTGCTGATGGTAAAATTCACACCCGTTATACTCAAACTTTAACCGCAACGGGGCGGCTATCTTCCGTGGAACCTAACTTACAAAATATTCCGGCCCGACTGGAAGAAGGACGTCGAATTCGGCAGGCTTTTGTTCCGAGCCATAAGGGTTGGGAGATTTTTTCTTCTGATTATTCTCAAATCGAACTTCGGGTTTTAGCCCATATTTCTGGTGATGAGCACATGCAGGCGGCTTTTAAAGAAGGACAAGATATCCACGCTGCAACGGCAATGAAGATTTTTGGTTTAGAAGATGCAAGTATGGTAACTAAGAATCTGCGCCGCCAAGCTAAAGCGGTTAACTTCGGGATTGTTTATGGAATTAGTGATTTTGGTTTAGCTAAGAATATTGGTAAGTCTCGTAAGGAAGCAGCAGATTTTATCGCCAAATACTTTGAAAATTATCCTGGTGTAAAGAAATACATGGATGAAAGTGTTGCACGAGCTAAAGCAGAAGGTTTTGTAGAAACAATCTTTCATCGTCGGCGCTACCTACCAGATATTAACGCTAAAAACTTTAATTTGCGTTCCTTTGCAGAAAGAACGGCGATGAACACGCCGATTCAAGGGAGTGCTGCAGATATTATCAAGGTAGCCATGATTAATGTGAATAAGCGCCTGCGTCAAGAAGGTTTACAGGCCAAAATGCTTTTACAAGTACATGATGAATTAATTTTTGAAGCGCCTAAGGAAGAAATTCCGGTTTTACAAAAGATAATTCCTGAAGTGATGGATTCGGCGGTTTCCCTAGAAGTACCCTTAAAGGTTGAATCTAAGCATGGTATTACTTGGTTTGATACTAAAAAATAAGGTATAATAAAAGTAAATTTGACACAATTTATCGGGAGGTAAAAGTAATGCCAGAATTACCAGAAGTTGAAACGGTTCGGCGTGGTTTACGTAAGTTAGTGCAAGGAAGCCGAATTACTGAAGTTGAAATCATGTATCCCAAAATGATTGAAGGTGATAGTCGAGAATTCGCGACTACACTTAGAGGGAAAGTTTTAGAAGATGTTGATCGCCGAGGAAAGTTTTTGCTGTTACGTTTTAGTGATGGTTGGACAGTCGTCTCACACTTGCGTATGGAAGGTAAGTATTTTGTAGAAAAGAAAGGTGCTCCTATTCGTAAACATACTCATGTGATTTTTAATCTAGATGATGGGCGACAATTACGCTACAATGATGTGCGGAAATTTGGACGTATGCGCTTGATAAAAACTGGTAGCGAAACTCAATTACCTTCTTTGCGAAAATTGGGGCCAGAACCTGTGGCGGCAGACTTTAAGGTGGCGGCTTTCTATCAAGGTTTACAAAAAAAGAAAAAAGCCGTTAAACCAGCTCTTTTGGATCAAAACTTAGTGACTGGTTTAGGTAATATTTATGTGGATGAAGTCTTGTGGATGTCTAAAATTCATCCTCAAACTCCATGTAATCACCTAACACAAGCAGATGTGCAAATCCTACACGATAATATTATTCAGGAATTAGCCCGTGCTGTAGAAGCTGGGGGAACAACGATTCGTTCTTACACAGATGCTTTCCAAAATGAAGGGGGCTTTCAGTTTGAACTTCAAGCTTACCAAAAAACCGGTCAACCATGTCCGCGGTGTCAGACACCAATTGAAAGAATTGTGGTGGGGCAAAGAGGTACCCATTTTTGTCCCAACTGTCAGCAGGTGAAATAGATGACCTTTGTTTTAGGGTTAACAGGAGGCATTGCTAGCGGTAAGTCAACCATTAGTAATTTTTTGGAGAAATACGGCCAGGTTATTGATGCTGATTTAATTGCCCGTCAGGTTGTCGCTCCGAAAAGTCAGGGCCTTGCGGAGATTAGTGCTACTTTTGGGCCAGATTATCTGACAGAAAGTGGCGCGTTAGACCGTGTTAAAATGGGGCAGACAATCTTTAATGATGAAAAACAGCGACAGAAATTGATGACCATTACCAGTCCTTTAATTCGGGCGGAAATTTTACGGCAATTAGCGCAAGCTAAGGAACAAAAGGTACCTTTGGTTGTCTTAGATATTCCGCTTTTGTTTGATGATGGCTATGAAAAATACTGTGACCAAGTCATGGTGGTTTATCTACCTTATGCTTTGCAGTTGAAACGTTTAATGGCGCGCAATGGTTTTAGTCAATCCCAGGCTCAAGCTAGAATTTCCAGTCAGGTTGACTCGCAAAAGTTATTAGCCCAAGCTGATATTGTAATTGATAGTTCGGGAACAGTTGAACAAACCCGACAAAAAGTGATAGAATGGCTAGAGAATAATAATTTTAGCGCGTGCTAGACTGAGGTGAGAAAATGAAGTGTCCCCATTGTCAAAATAATAGTTCCCGAGTAATAGACAGTCGTCCTGCTGATGATGGTAAAGCCATCCGGAGACGACGAGAATGCGAGAAATGTGGTTTTCGTTTTACCACTTTTGAAAGAACAGAAGCAACACCGATCTTAGTAATTAAAAAAGATGGGATGCGCGAGGAATTTAACCGTGAAAAAATTCGCCGAGGGATTATTCGGGCGGCAGAAAAACGTCCGGTTAATATTAAGCAAATCGACCGAATTGTTGAGGAAGTTGAAGATAAGATTCGGGCAGTTGGTGGTAATGAAGTCTCAAGTCAATTGATTGGGCGGTATGTCATGGATATCTTAGTGGATGTTGATGATATTACTTACATTCGCTTTGCGAGTGTTTACCGCCAATTTAAGGATATGAAAGCCTTTGCCCAAGAATTACAAGGCTTAATCGCCCGCAATGAAGGTAAAGAAGCACAACAAATGGTGAAGAAAGATGATTAATATGAATGCAGGCCTAACTTTTGGCTGGAAAGATTTAGATGCTGAAGACAGTTACGTTGTTTCAGCAAGTGAAAAAATTAATGCAGTTGATTTTGGCCAATTAGCTGCTTTATACCAGCCGATTATCGGGACTGCAGCGGTGGGTCTTTATACCTTTTTAGCGCAGGGAATTGTGGCGCACCCCCAAATATCCGATCGTCAAACCCATAAGGGAATGTTAAAAAGGCTGGACTTTGATGTGTCCGCCTTTTATTTTGCCCGCATTCGGCTGGAAGCGTGTGGTTTGTTGAAAACTTTTGTTCAAGAAGATTCTTTAGGGAAGCTTTTTATCTATGAATTGTTGCGGCCTTTATCGGGTTACCACTTTTTTAATGAAGACCTCTTGAGTACGGCTTTATTGGAGAAAGTGGGCAACTACGAGTATCAAAAACTTAAGGAAGAAAACTGTCCTCAAACAGTGGTTCATCCTCAAGCCAAAGAAATTACTAAAACCTTCTTAAATGTTTTTTCAATTCAACAAGATACGCTTATGCAGCAAAGTAGCGGTCCTAAGGAACCGCAAAAAATTAAGAGTCAAATGGTGGATGAGATTGAAGCTAAAATTGATTGGAACTACTTGGCACAACTGGTGCAAAGTAGTCACTTACAAGACGATATTTTGGAAAAACATCACCACAACATCAAAATTGTCAGTGCAATGTATGATTTTAATGAACTTACCTTATTGAAATTAATGCAACAAGCCTATGACTATAATCTTGAGGATTTAAACGATGAACGTTTTCGGACCTTGGCGAAGCAAAGTCATGATCGCTTGGAGGTTAAATCACAGGAAATGGTGCCAAGTCAACCGCTGGCTGAAAGTGCCCCGGTTCCAGAATTACAGCCTAAGAATCAACAAGAAGCCAGTTTGCTCAGAGAATATGGTGAGTTGTTGCAGTCTTGTCAAGAATCAGATCCAGGTGACTTTTTGGTTGATTTAAAAAAGACCATTAATCCCAACTTTATAGTTACTGACCAGGAACAAAGAATTATTAGTGAAGCAGTGCAACGGCAAGTAATGCCTCAAGGGGTACTTAACATGGTCATTCATTACATGTTGGTCGATCGGGATATGGATAGTATCAATAAGGTTTATTTTGAGAAAGTAGTGGCTAGTTGGACGAAGCATGGGATTCAAACACCATTGGAAGCTTTGAGTAAGATTATAGCAGACAATAATGCCCGCAAAAAAGCGGCTCAAGGTGGTGGTAATGCTAGCGGTCAAAGACGGGGATTTTATGGCAAACGTAGGTTAGTACAAAAGGAAACTTTACCTGAATGGGCTCAAGAAGGTTATCGGCCACCTAAAATCGATGCGGCTGAAAGAGCGCGTTTAGAAGAAAAAGAGCGCCGTTTAAAGGCCAAATTAGCAGAGTTGGCAAAAAGGAATCAGACTAAGAAATAGAGGTGAAAATAGTGGATTCAGTGGGTAAAATCATTTTTGCGAAATTTTTCAAAGGTGAAGATGCGCAAAAGTATGAGCATATGTTGCGTGAAGTCTTAGGTGATCCCGAAATTCAAGCTTTCTTAGCTCAACATCAAGACGAAATTAACGAGGATGGTATCGCCAAAAGTGTTAGTCGCTTGTATGAGTATCTCCAAGTTAAGGCTAAGCTTAAGCAAGGTGATGAGCGTCAAACAGGTGGTTATACGCCCAACTTGCGGATTTCTAATCACATGGTAGAAATTTACTATGCGCCGACAGCTTACTTGCGAGCTAAGCAAGCAGCGCGTAAAAAGGACCAACGTTTTAAGGTCTTTAATATGCCTAAAAATACCAAGCAGGCTAATTTAGATGATTTTGCCATCTCCGGTCAGCATGGTCAGCGTTTGGAAGCTTATACGGCCGTGTTAGAATTTGCATCCCAGGTCATTGAAAATCCACAAGTTTTTACCAAGGGTATCTATTTACAAGGGAGTTTCGGCATTGGGAAGACTTTCCTTATGGCGGGTATGGCTAATTATCTGGTCGAACAAGGGGTGCAAGTGACTATGGTTAATTATCCTTCTTTTGTGGTTGATGTAAAAAATGCTTTGTCAGACAATACAACGTCGCTTTATATTAACAAGGTGAAAAATGCCCAGGTATTAGTGCTTGATGATATTGGAGCTGATCAGTCGAGTTCCTGGGTCAGAGATGAAGTGCTCGGAGTGATTTTACAATACCGAATGCAAGAGCAACTACCAACTTGCTTTACCTCCAATCTGTCCATGCAACAACTACAAGAAGAATACTTAGCAGTAAATAATCGTGGCGAAAAAGAGCCTTTAAAAGCCAGACGAATTATGGAACGGGTGCGTTTTTTGGCGCGTGAGATTACTATGGAGGATCAAAACTGGCGTAATCCAGAAACTAACGTATCTTATGAAGAACCAGATTATCCTCAAGGTCCTTTGACAGGTTTCGAATATTAGAAGTTTTGCTTGCAATTTATACGAGTTAGTGTTTAAATGTAGTTAAATCATGTGAGAGACAAACGGTTATCAAACGCAGGGAAGTTGGTCGAGACTGCAAGCCAACTAACTGGTAACTTACCACTATCACCTAAGAGTCTAGTGCAAAGCTAGAACGGTGCGACCGTTACCAGCACAAAGGAGAGCGCAAGCTAAAACCTGGGTGGAACCGCGTTAGAAGACGTCCCTGGTGTCTATTTAGATAGGCATGGGGACGTCTTTTTCTTGCATGAAAATTAGGAGGTAAAATAATGTCAGAAGTAAAAATTACTTTTCCAGATGGTGCTGTAAAACCATTTGAAGCCGGTGTAACGACCGAGGATATCGCTAAATCAATTTCAATTTCTTTAGCGAAAAAAGCGGTGGCAGGTAAATTTAATGGTGAATTTGTGGCCTACAACCAAGCTTTAACTGAAGATGGGAGCATCGAAATTGTAACTAAAGATTCTGAAGATGGTTTAGTAGTCCTTTGGAGCACTGCTGCACAAGTAATGGGGAATGCTTTAAGCCAATTATATCCAGATATGAAGTTTGGGATGAGCGGTGTGACAGAACATGGTTTCTTCTTTGATACTGACAATGCCGAAGGCCAAGTTGCTGAAACTGATTTCGATAAAGTTGCCCAAAAGATGCAAGCTATTATCAAGGAAAACATTGCGATTGAACGTTTGGAATTAGAAAAGACCCAAGCCTTAGCTTTAGTAGCTGGTGACAAGTACCAAACTGAATTAATTGAAGACCAAGCTCAAGTGAGTGACAAGATTGTTGCCTTTAAGCAAGGTAACTTCTATGATTTTTCTGCTAAGGTAGCTTTACCAAGTACAGGTGGTATCAAAGTCTTTAAGTTACTTTCCGTGGCAGGGGCTTATTGGAAGGGTGCTTCATCTAACCCAATGTTACAAAGAATTTATGCCACAGCTTTTAATAAGCAAAAGGAATTGGATGCAGAATTAGAACGTCAAAAAGAAGCTCGTGAACGTGACCACCGAGTAATCGGTAATGACTTGGACTTGTTCTTTGTTGATCCTAAGGTTGGTGCTGGTTTGCCATACTGGATGCCAAATGGAGCCACAATCCGCCGGACCATCGAACGCTACATTATCGACAAAGAAGTAGCTTGGGGTTACGAACACGTCTACACACCAATTTTGGCCAACGTGGACTTGTACAAGCAATCTGGTCACTGGGATCACTACCGGGAAGATATGTTCCCACCAATGGATATGGGTGACGGTGAAATGTTGGAATTACGTCCAATGAACTGTCCTTCTCACATTCAAGTTTATAACCACCACATCCACTCTTACCGTGACTTACCATTACGGATTGCGGAATTAGGGATGATGCACCGCTATGAAAAATCTGGGGCTTTGACTGGTTTATCCCGGGTGCGTGAAATGACTTTGAATGATGGTCACACATTCGTAACGCCAGACCAAATCGAAGAAGAATTCAAGCGGACTTTACAATTGATGGTGGAAGTGTATGCTGATTTCGATATTACTGACTACCGTTTCCGTCTTTCTTACCGTGACCCAGAAAACACAGAAAAATACTATGATGATGATGAAATGTGGGAAAAATCTCAACGTATGTTGAAGTCTGCTATGGATGATTTAGGTTTGGAATATTTCGAAGCCGAAGGAGAAGCAGCCTTCTACGGTCCTAAGTTGGACGTCCAAACCAAGACAGCTCTAGGTGGGGAAGAAACGCTCTCGACTATTCAATTGGACTTCTTATTACCAGAACGTTTTGACTTGAAGTATGTTGGCGCCGATGGTGAAGATCACCGCCCAGTGATGATTCATCGCGGGATTGTTTCAACTATGGAACGTTTCACTGCTTACTTAACGGAAATGTACAAGGGCGCCTTTCCAACTTGGTTAGCACCAAAGCAAGTGGAAATTATTCCGGTTAACAACGAAGCGCACTTTGACTATGCAGCTAGCTTACGTAGCAAGTTAGCCGCGCATCAAGTACGGGTTTCCATTGATGACCGTAATGAAAAGATGGGGTACAAAATCCGTCAAGCTCAAGTCAATAAAGTACCATATACTTTAGTTTTAGGTGACAACGAAAAGAATGAAGGTACGGTAACCGTCCGTCAATACGGTCAAGAAACGACCACCACTATGTCGTTTGATGAATTTGTCGCTATCTTGAATCGTGATTTGGAATCATACAGTCGCAAGAACGACTAATTTATTTTTTGAAAATCGTCTCATTTTTGAGGCGGTTTTTTTGTTGTAAAAAATCCACAAAAAAACTTAAAAAAATCCTTGACCAAATTTAGTAATTACGATAAGATATTACTTGTCGCCGGATACGGAAGTTAGTTATTTGACGAAAAATCCGTAACGGGTACGATATAAAGGTTAACAAAAAATTTAAATATAAAAAAATGTTGACAAATATCTTGATGAAAAGTTATAATATAGAAGTTGTCGCAAGACAGCGAGTAGATCTTTGAAAACTGAACAAAGTTTCGACAAACCAAATGTGTAGGGCCACATTAAGTGGATTTAGACATTTGCGAAGTCAATTCGCTAGTAAAAAATGAGTCATAAAACTTTTTAAATTGA
>NZ_AZFH01000137.1:0-272 GCF_001435735.1 Ligilactobacillus equi DSM 15833 = JCM 10991 | reverse complement strand
TCAGCTTGCGGTCTAGAAAACTTAATCGGTTTTCGTAACCATTCCAAATCACGAGGGATATACTTCCAAACGTTTTTGCCAGTTTTAGCGTCAATTTCATCGGTTTTATACTTAAATGGTCGTTGTTTTAATTGTGTTTGAACAGTTTTATATCTAGCATTTACCGTTCTAAACACAGATTGAACCATTAAAGAATTAAGATTACTTTTTGCCCGTAAATCATGATACATCTCTCTTTGGAATCTTTTTCTTTCAGGCAGAAAATGTTCATC
>NZ_AZFH01000136.1:0-320 GCF_001435735.1 Ligilactobacillus equi DSM 15833 = JCM 10991 | reverse complement strand
GTAAGGCTTGTAAACAATCATATACTGGTAAGTCAGCAACCATTAAAGTTGCCAATACTAGATATATGAAAATACCTAAATTGGGAATTGTCAAAGTAAGTAAGACTAACCTGTTGAATAATTGTAAAATCAAACGTTATACCGTTGAACATGCACCTAATGGAAACTACTATTTGAGCTTGCAAGTTGAGTTTGAGAACCAAAAGCTCAATAAAACGGGTAAAGTAGTAGGTATCGACTTGGGTGTCCATGATTTAGCAATTACTTCTGATGGTGTTAAATATCCTAAACTACAATTCAAGAGCTTAGAAAAGAAGGCG
>NZ_AZFH01000135.1:0-686 GCF_001435735.1 Ligilactobacillus equi DSM 15833 = JCM 10991 | reverse complement strand
CGTAGGTAATTACATGCGTAACATGGGCATTAAAGCTCACTACGTAAAACCTTGGACAACAACTACCCGTGATTCTGAATACTCTGACCAGCTTTTAAACTATCTTGACGAACACTTTAACCCTGAGACTCCTAACACCCGTTGGTGTATTGATACTACGTATATTCCAATTCGTAATGGGTTTGCCTATTTGACAAGTATCATGGACTTATACTCCCGAAAGATTATCGCTTGGGATTTATCTGATAATCTAGAAGTGGCTAATGTAATTCCTTTGATTGAACGTGCTAAACGTCTACGTGGCATTACACAGCCGTTGATAATGCACAGCGATCGTGGTAGTCAATTCACATCTGACGCATATAAAGCTGTTACAGCCGAGTTTAAGCTATCTTACTCAAAGAAGGCTTATCCGTGGGATAATGCTTGTATTGAGTCTTTTCACGCTCTAATCAAGCGAGAATGGCTTAATCAGTTCGATATTCGCTCATACCAAGAAGCACGTCGATTAGTTTTTGAATATATCGAAGCTTTCTACAATAATGTGCGGATTCACAGTCATTGCGATTACACGTCACCAAAGGATTTTGAAGATAATTATTACGATAATCAGGCTTTGATTCAGGTAGCCTGATTAGTCGTTAAAAATCTCATTTTAACTTGTCCGTTTTCTTGACGCAAGACCA
>NZ_AZFH01000021.1:0-39699 GCF_001435735.1 Ligilactobacillus equi DSM 15833 = JCM 10991 | reverse complement strand
TAAGCTTGATAGCGCCGAGAGTAGTTGGGAGATCGCTCCCTGTGAGGGTAGGACGTCGCTATGCAGTTAAAAAGGAAGTCAAGTTCGACTTCCTTTTTTTACATATTAAAAGAGAGTTTGGAAAAAGTCTTATAAACCAAAAGCCTTAAGAAATTACGTTTAAAAACTTTGATTTCTTAAGGCTTTTACTGTCGCTATTTTTCAGAAAAACTAGTAGTTATCTTCTGTTGATTTTTAAAGAGTTCATCTTCTTGCGACAACGACTGATAGCCCCGTAAACGGTCATTTCTTTCATTTCTAGAAGTTGTGCAATTTCTTTGACACTTCGGTCTTGAATACAATGTAAATTAAAAATTTGATATTCTAAATTTGAAAAAATTACTGGAATATCAGGTAAAACTTCTTCGATTGCAAGACGGGTATCAATGTCTAGTTCAGTTTTAAGATGGGTATGGAAATAGGCAGCGTGCTCTTCGTAAAATTGATCATAAGAGAGGTCAGCTTTAGTTGCTGCACGCCGATGAGAAAGATCGTAGCGGAGTAGACTATTAAAACGGTTGAAGAGAGACTTCTTAAAGTAAGCACCATAGAGAGGGTAGTTATTCGTATTGAAAGTGAGTGCACTTTGATAACAAACAATCCGAGCTTCTTGGAGTAGGTCATCCACCTCATAATGACGGAATTGAAAATTATTGATGGCGAAGTTGACCAGAGGACGGAACTTGAGAAAGAGCTGGCTGAAAGCCTTGCTGCTAGAACTATTTTGAATTTCTTCCAAGAGAACTTTGATTTCGATGTCCAAAGACGACACGACCTTTCTATAATTATGTGTACTTACCTATCATAGCGATAATTAAAGTTAAATGTAAACGGTTTATAAGGTCGGAGGAGGGCAGAATGTTTCATATGAAACAAAAAAGACCGGAAAACGAATTTCCGGTCTTAAAACTAAGCCACTTACCGGGTTTGAACCGGTGACCTCCACCTTACCATGGTGGCGCTCTACCTACTGAGCTAAAGTGGCAAACAATTACTTAAATAAGTATATTATAGGGGCTAAGTAATTGCAAGATAATCTTAAGCTAGATAGAAATCGGCTTGCAGTTGATATAAATCAGGATCAATTTTTTTAAGGGGTTCTGCCAAAGGTCCGAAGGAAATCAAAGTTAAGTGGTGCATTGCACGTGAACAAATTGTGTATAAGATTCCCAGACTGTCTGGACCATGGTAATTTGTAGCTGAAACGTCGACGGCAATCACATTATCGAATTCCAAGCCCTTAGCTAGATAAATTGGTAGAATAATAACACCCTTAGGTAGGCCTTGGTCGTTGTTATTTAGCAAGGTTAGATCAAAGTCTTGGTGGAGGGCATAATAGAGTTCTTGACTTTGTTGAGCATCCTTGGTGATTAGCGCAACTGTGCTATCTTGAGCTAATTGGGCTTGAATTTCCTTTTTTAGCGTTGCTAGTCCTAATTCTTGATTATTACTTACCAACACTCGGGGCAGGTCTCCTTGACGCGTAAAAGCCTGAATTAAATCACCATCTGGTAGAATAGCCTTCATATAATCCGTAATATTTTTAGTTGAACGGTAGCTCTTGTTTAAAGAAATCACCCGTGATTTCTTTATTCCGAGATTTTCTTGAAGTTTTTGCAAGAAATCCCGGGGACTAATCAAGGGATTAAAGAGCGCTTGTTCGGCATCCCCTAGTAAGGTTAATTTCGCCTTTGGAAAGGCGTGGTGGAGATAAATTAATTGTGCCAGGGTATAGTCTTGCATTTCATCGATGAAGAGGTGAGCCACACTTCGGTTTTGACCATTTCCGGTTAGGAGATCGCGTAAGTAAAGTAAGGGTGCACAGTCTTCGAGCGCGAGCTGGTGGAACTCTAAGTTTTCGTTATAGCTGGCTAAACCATTTGGGAGGACCTGCCCTAAGAAATGGCTATATTGTGCATAAGCATCGAAGAAGAAATTATTGTAGATAGCGTCATAGATCGGAGCAAATTTCTTTTTGACTAATTGGTAGGCCAAGTAATCTAATTGTCCTTGATAGTCATCTTCCAATTTAGATTTATCTACCAGTAATTGGTGGTATTCTTGGTCAGAGAGATAATTCACCGCTTCTTGAGCCCAATCTTGGTGGCTTTCAGTACGTATGCGTTTTTTGAGTAGGCTGAAGAGTTGTTTTTTGGTTTCTTCAAAGCGGTGCTTAGGTTGCATTAAGCTAGGTAATTCCTGATAGAGGGTAAGAATTTCTTCTTTAGTGAAGATCACTTGTCCTTCGAGGTAGAGGTCATTGAACTTCAAATCAGTCGCAGGTACGGTGGCAACATAGCTTTCTACTAAGTGCATAAAGTTCGCCGCTTCTTTTTCCTGACGAGCGGTTAGTACCTGAGCGGAGAGTTTTTCTTTTTCTTCATAACGTTCAAAGAGGGTCTGGACCTTGAGTCCTTGGAGTCTTTGGGCTAAAAATTGGGCCAGGGTTACCTGCTGCATGTTTTTTTCTCCTAAGCTGGGTAACACTTCGGAAATGTAGTGACTAAACAGTAAATTAGGCGAAAAGAGGACAATTTGGTCGGCACTTAATTCGGTGCGACTATGGTAAAGGAGAAAGGCAATTCTTTGAAGAATTGCCGAGGTTTTTCCTGAACCGGCGACCCCTTGTACTAAGAGCAGGTCATGGTAGGTATCACGGATGATATCATTTTGTTCTTTTTGGATGGTTGCTACAATATTATGCATATATTCATCGCTTTGTTGTCCTAAAACAGCTTGTAAAATTTCATCGCCAATGGTTTCGTTGGTGTCAAACATGTTGACGATTTGGCCTTCTTGAATGTTAAATTGCCGCTTTTTTAATAATTCGGTGGTAAATTGGCCACCAGGGGTTTCATAGGCGACCGACCCCAGAGTTCCATTGTAGTAGATGGAAGAAATTGGTGCGCGCCAGTCATAAATTAGAAAATCTTGATTTTCATCAACATATGAGGCTGTACCAATGTAAAGCTGTTCGACGTCATCGCCAGGATCTTGAATGTCAATGCGACCAAAGTAGGGGCTGTCCTTGAGGAGTTTGAGCACTTCTAGTTGGTTCTTTAGGATAGTTTCATTTTCTAAGTTTTTGGCTACCAGTTGTTTTTGTTGTTGGACTTCGGCGTTAGTTTCCATTTGGTCATCAACTTCTAAGGTATTGATGCGGGCATTTTGGACATAGTTTTTTTCCACCAAAGACCGTTCGGCTTCGGCCTTTTGGACTTCGGCTTCTTGCTTTTGGATACTGTCTTTAATTTTGGCCAATACGTTGTCGACGCGGACTTGTTCTTTTTGTTGTTCTTCCTGCATTAGATTCACCTCGTTTTTTGTCTTTTTCATCTTATCATAGTGAGGATAAAATACAATGTAAATGCTCTTGTCAGCCCTGAAGAAATCGGCTACAATTGAAATTGAGAACTCAGTGAGGAAATAAAGTAGGTTAGTTCAGAGACTCCTTGGTAGCTGGAAAAAGGGGCAAAACTGAATTGGGTTTCGGAGAGTTAAAATTAGATACTTAAAGTGGCAGGTTAGCCTGCAAATTAGGTGGCACCACGGTAATTCGTCCTAATCTTTCCCTAGGGGGGAGTTTAGGGCTTTTTTAGCAGAAAGGAAGTCAAAAATGACAGTAAAAAAACGTTTATTAACTGGAGACCGACCAACCGGTAAATTACACATTGGACACTATGTAGGTTCGTTGAAGAATCGGGTTATAATGCAAGAGAGTGGCGAATACGACCCTTTCGTCATGATTGCAGACCAACAAGCCTTAACGGATAATGCTCGTGATCCAGAAAAAATTCGTAAGTCCTTAACTGAAGTAGCTCTAGACTATTTGGCCGTAGGTTTGGATCCAGCTAAGACCACGATTTTTGTTCAGTCTCAAATTCCAGCTTTGGCTGAATTGAACTTGTATTACCTTAACTTAGTGACTGTTTCGCGTTTGGAAAGAAACCCTACGGTCAAATCCGAAATTCAACAAAAGAACTTTGAACGTTCTATTCCGGCAGGTTTCTTTACTTATCCTGTTAGTCAAGCTGCGGATATTACGGCTTTCAAGGCTAGTGTCGTACCCGTGGGAGATGACCAAGAACCAATGTTGGAACAAACCCGTGAAATCGTGCGTTCCTTCAACTCTATTTACGGTAAGGAAGTCTTAGTTGAACCAGAAGGCTACTTCCCACCTAAGGGACAAGGGCGGATTCCTGGCTTAGATGGAAATGCCAAGATGAGTAAGTCTTTAGGTAACGCAATTTACTTATCTGATGATGCTGATACTTTACGCAAAAAAGTTATGTCGATGTACACTGATCCTAACCATATCCATATTGAAGATCCTGGTCAAGTTGAAGGTAATGTCGTCTTTACTTATTTAGATATTTTCGATGATGATAAAAAACATGTGCAAGCATTAAAGGAACACTACCAAAAAGGTGGGTTAGGAGATGTAAAGATTAAACGGTACTTAAACGAGGTCTTGGAAGCTAAACTAGCTCCGATTCGGGAACGCCGCTTGGAATTTGCCCAAGATATGCCGGCCGTTTATCAAATGTTAAAGGAAGGAAGTCAAAAGGCTAATGCCGTTGCTGAGCAAACCTTGAAAGAAGTTAAAGAAGCAATGGGACTTAACTATTTTGGTTAAAGAATAGTCAAGAGAAAAGTTGAGGGGATTAAATGGCTTATATTGCAATTTTAGATTTAGGCTCTAATTCAACACGCCTTTCTATTAGTGAGGTTTTACCGGGGGGCCAATTTAAAGAAGTTAGACGCGAAAAGCAGATGACACGGATGGCTGAAAATATGGGCCAAGGCGAAGTGAAAACGCTCCAAGATTCGGCGATTAAGCGAACGTTACAAGCTTTGGCAGATTACAAAGCTATCTATGAAAGTTACCCAGATGTAACTGTACGTGCGATTGCGACCGCTGCCGTGCGGGTTGCGAGCAACCAAGTTGATTTTCTAGCTTTGGTTAAGGATTTAACCGGGGTAGATGTGCAGGTTCTCACTGGTGATATGGAAGCCTACTATGATTATGTTGGTGCGCGTAATGCCTTAAAACTCGATAATTTTGTGCTTTGTGATATGGGTGGCGGCAGTTTTGAACTTGTCGTGGTCAAAAATGGGATTGCGGTGGATTTAACAAGTATTCCTTATGGGGCTGTGAGTTTAACGGAAAAATTTCATGCTCAAGATCTTCTTTCAGCGCAAAATCTTTTCAAATTCCAAGGTTTTATTCAAGATTTAATCAATGAACAGCTTTGGCTCTTTGAAGGCCGTTACTTACCTTTAGTCCTCTTAGGCGGGGCTAATCGAGTGGTAGCGCGGGCGGAAATGAGACGTCGGGGACAAGAACTTGAGGATTTCCATGGGATTCGGATGTCAGCCCGGAGTTTTTTAAATATTTACACTGAATGGCTCGGATTAAATCAAGCCGAACGGGTCGCTAAACTAGGTGTTGATGGTGAAAGAGCAGATATTATTTTGGGGGGCTTGACGCCCATTGCTCAACTGATTTCCCAATTAGCAATTCCTGAGCTTATTTTTTCAGAAAGTGGGGTTCGTGAAGGACTCTTAGCAAGTAGTTTGACAGAAGAATAGTGAGGTAAATACGATGACCATTCTACTGATGTTGTTATTGATTTGGTTGGGGTGGCAAATTTTAAAGATTTCCTTTCGAATAATTTTTTGGCTAGTAATTATTGCTTTAATTGCTGCGGTTTTAAAATTATCGGTTATTGGGATGGGAGTTATTATCGCCGTCCTCGGGGGATCGTATCTTTTCGGAAAAATTTAAGTTAAAAAGCCAAGCAGTGCGCTGCTTGGCTTTTTAACGATATGACCAATCTTGGTGGTAGTATTTTTCTGATAATTCTGTTAGTTGCCCTTGTTTTTTGAGTTGAGCCAACTTAGTCTTAATTTGTTTTTGAAGTTGTAGTTGGTGGTAGGAGGTAAAGACCAATTGTTGGGCCGTGATTTGTGGTTCGGCAATTCGGACCCAAATTTGATCAGTTTCTATGCGGTTATTTACATCTTTGGCGGCAATTAAGGTTGGTTTTTGGCTGAGGTAGCTTTGATATTGGTAGTCTGTGATCACAGCGGCGGCGACTTGCTTTTGCGCTAAGGCGGTTTCGATGGCCGCAACTGAAGGGTAACGCTTAGTTTTTAGACCGAGTTGTTTTAAGAGAGGCCCTTGATTGCCAGAAGCCAGAAGGGCGACTTTTTTTTGCTTTATAGTTAACTTAGCAAGGGATTTGTACTTGCTGTCATGACGGGTAAAGAGGACATTACCAGGATTTAAGTAACTGGGCGAATTTTGCAAGTCGCTCTGAGCCTCAAGTCCCATGACTAAGTCTAATTTTTGTTTTTTCAAGTCTGTAAGCAAGCTTTGTGCTTGTGTGCGAGGGTAAAATTTAATTTGGTCGTTGGGAAAGACCTTGTGGGCTAAAGCGCGGTCAAATTGATAACTAGCATAGGCTTTATTTTTTAAATTTATGGCACTGGGATTACTTAAAATTCCGATTTTAATAGTTTGTGCCTGGCTAATTTCTAGTCCTAATCCCCAAGCTAAAAGGGTACTGGCCAAGGCCAAGCAAAATTTTTTGAACATATAACTTCACCTTCTCGATAGTTTCCTCACTCATTATAGCAAAGATAATCTGTGGTATAATTAAGGAAATTCTTAAGTCTTAATGGAGGTCTTCATGAAAGCAATCCATAAATTTTATCAAAAATCCTGGCAAGAGCGTCTCGCCATTTTGGCGCAAAGCCAATTATTATCTGATGATGAAATTAAATTATTCCAAGTAAACGGTCACCAAGCCGAATTATTTGATAGCTTGATTGAAAATTATGTGACTGATTATAGCTTACCCCAAGGTTTAGCTACCAATTATGTTATTGATGGTCATGAGTACCTGATTCCAATGGTCACGGAAGAACCCTCGGTGGTTGCTGCTAGCAGTAATGGAGCCGGCCTGGTCAAACGGGCTGGGGGCTTTCAAAGTCATATTACGGAACGCTTAATGGTAGGGCAGGTGGTGTTAGAAAAGGTGGCGGAGCCTGCCAAACTGAAAGCAACAATTTTAGCTCAGGAAGCTGATTTTTTGGCCTGTGCCAATGAAGCTCACCCTTCTATTGTGAAACGTGGTGGTGGCGCACGTTTTTTAGAAGTACGGATTCTTTCCGAAAGTGAAGGCTTACTGTCACTTGATTTAGCGGTTGACGTTCAAGAAGCCATGGGAGCTAATATGTTGAACACAATGCTAGAAGCCTTAGCTCAAAAAATACGTCAAGAACTGGGCCAAGAAGTCTTGATGGCGATTTTATCCAACTATGCTGTGCATAGTTTAGTGACGGTAACTTGTGAAATTGAACCGAAACTCCTAGCCAAAGGAGAATTATCCGGTGAAGAGGTCGCCCAAAAGATTGCTCTAGCAAGTCATGTAGCACAATTAGATCCGTCTCGGGCTGCCACCCATAATAAGGGAATTATGAACGGAATCGATGCGGTGGTGCTTGCTTCGGGGAATGATTGGCGTGCGATTGAAGCAGGTGCTCATGCCTATGCTAGTCGTGATGGTCAGTACCGTGGTTTAAGTCAATGGAACTATCAAGATGGTAAGCTTCATGGTAGTCTGACCCTACCTATGCCCGTTGGTTCGGTAGGTGGTTCGATTGGGGTCATTCCTTTAGTAAAGGCCAATCACCAGCTCCTACAAATTAAGGATGCAAAACAACTAGCAACGGTGATTGTTGCGGTTGGGTTGGGACAAAATTTAGCAGCTCTGAAGGCTTTAGTCACTGACGGAATTCAAAAAGGCCATATGCACCTACAATTAAAGACCCTGGCAGTCAAAGTGGGAGCCACTCAAAGTGAGGTTACTAGTCTAGTAGCCCAAATGGAAAAGGCGGGTAAACGTGATGAAAATAGCGCCCGTCAATTATTAGCACAAATACGTGAAAGTCGAGGAAATTAATATGACATTTAGTCCAGCTTTAGAAGCGCTTTTAGAAGAGGTAAAAGCAATCCATCCCCAAGAAATACAAATCAACTACCCCAAAAATGAAAAAATTGGTTATTTGCGCCATGACCACGGGCAACATTATGTCGCTGATGGTAAGGTGCAAGTTGATGTTTATGACCAAACAGCTCCTGAATACACAATTTCTCATGAACTCTTGCACTTCATGTTAATGTTTGATAAGACACCTCAAGCAAGCGTGAATGTTACGACCGGTGATAAGGACTTAGATGCGACTTTGACTGCTGCGGGGAGTGACTTATATAGCGCAGTTTTGCATGCCCGTATTTATCAAGAACAAAGGAAGCGCGGCTTTATTACGGAAGAAATCGAACAGCTTTATTTAGAAGGGGTCGTACAACGTTTCCCTAAGGAAGAAGAAGCTGATCAATGGTTAGTTTTACGGATTTTGACACTTTTAGACGCTTTGGTTTTCTTCCAAGGTGGTGATGAAGATATAATCCAGTTGTTTGCCCAAAATAATCCTGTCTCTTTCCGTTATGCTCAAATGCTTTATCAAGTAATGTTGGAAAAAGAACTTAACACACCAAGTAATGTGCGTCGGGCGATTGTGCGCTTATGGGATGGTTTTGACCAAATCTTACAAGATGCAGGATATGCACCGATGGGGCTTAAGGAATTTATGACCCTAAGTCCGGTTTTGAGTCAGAGACAAACTCGCCTACAATTAAGTCAACTCTTTGAAATTTACCATAGCAATTTACAGGATAATCTGAAATTCAAGGATGCTTATATTGGTCGTTTTAAAAATGATGGGCAAAACTCCTTTGTCCTCTCTTTACCTGCAGAATCTAGTCCGGAGGAGATGAAACGTCTCTACGAACAACCAGTAGGACAGTACCTACAAGAACTTGGTTTTACTTACTTAATCCGTTAGTTGTTGCAGAGGGGGCGCATAGAAATGGATTTACAAACTTATTTGGATCAAGCGCAAAAGATTGTTTTTTTGACTGGAGCAGGCGTTTCAACGGCTTCGGGAATTCCAGACTACCGTTCCAAAGGTGGCCTTTATGGTGGCAAAGAACGGCCGGAATATTTGTTGAGTCGCACTTGTTTGGCTAAAGAGCCACAGAAATTTTACGCGTTTGTGCAAAAAATGTATTACCCCAAGGCGCAACCCAATGTTATCCACCAAAAAATGGCGCAGCTTGCACAAAAAGGTCGGGCGAAAATTATCACCCAAAATATTGATGATTTACATCGTCAGGCTGGAACCCCCGAGGATTGTTTGGTGGAGTTTCATGGTAATCTTTACGAAATTTTTTGTCAAAAATGTGGTCAAAGACATTTATCCTATCAGGATTATTTGGCTAGTCCCATCCACATAGGTTGTGGCGGTGTTTTACGACCAGATATCATTCTTTATGAAGAAGGGATTCCTACATCACGGCTTCAAAGGGCGATAGTCGCAATCCAAAGAGCAGATTTATTGGTAGTTTGTGGTACCTCGCTGGTTGTCTATCCTTTTGCTGATTTATTGGAATATCGTCAGTCTCGAGCGCAAGTTGTAGCTTTAAATCGGGAGGCACTGTCTTTGCCTCGAGGAGCACAACAAATTATCGGGGATGCCAGGGAGCAATTTGCTCAAGTCCAGGTTTAAGGGGTCAATTATAAGGAAAACTATGCTATAATGAAAACTATTGACAAATTGTGCAGAAAGGAATCGCTGACATGGCAGAAAAAAAGACATTTTACATTACCACGCCGATTTACTACCCTTCTGGGCGCTTACACATCGGTAACTCTTACTCAACTATCGCCTGTGACGTTTTAGCGCGTTACAAGCGTTTGCAAGACTACGAAGTTTTCTTCTTAACAGGAACTGATGAACATGGTTTAAAAATTGAACAAAAGGCTGAAGCTTTGGGAATTCAACCTCAAGAATATGTCGACAAGATGGCCGCCGATATTCAAGAATTATGGAAGAAGTTAGAAATTACTAACGACAAATTCATTCGAACGACAGATGACTACCATGAAAAAGCCGTAGCTAATATTTTTGAAAAATTGCTAGCCCAAGGTGATATTTACTTAGGTTCGTACAGTGGTTGGTATTCTGTTTCTGACGAAGAATACTTTACGGAATCACAATTAAAGGAAGTTTTCCGTGATGAAAATGGTCAAATGATAGGAGGAATTGCCCCATCCGGCCACGAAGTCCAATTGGTAGAAGAAGAATGTTACTTCTTCAAGATGAGCAAGTATGCAGATCGTTTGGTGGAATACTATGACCAACACCCTGATTTCATTATTCCTCAAAGTCGGAAAAATGAAATGTTGAACAACTTCATTAAACCGGGGTTGGAAGACTTGGCTTTAACACGGACTTCTTTTAACTGGGGGGTTAAGGTGCCTTCTAATCCTAAGCACGTGGTTTATGTGTGGATTGATGCTTTGTGTAACTACATCACAGCTTTGGGTTACCAAACTGGGGAAGATGACAGTCTCTTCAAGAAATTCTGGCCCGCTGATATTCACATGGTGGGTAAGGAAATTGTACGTTTCCACACTATTTATTGGCCAATTATCTTAATGGCTTTGGACTTACCATTACCTAAGCACATTATTGGTCATGGTTGGTTAGTGATGCAAGATGGGAAGATGTCGAAGTCTAAAGGTAACGTGGTTTACCCTGAAACCTTAGCTGACCGTTATAGTTTAGATGCTTTACGTTACTACCTCATGCGGGCCGTACCATTTGGAAATGATGGGGTCTTCACACCAGAAGACTTTGTGGCTAAAGTTAACTACGACTTGGCTAATGACTTGGGGAATTTATTGAACCGGACGGTAGCTATGATTAACAAATATCGTGACGGTAAGACACCAGCGTTAGTCGCAGGTGTAACGGAATTTGATGCTTCCCTCGAAGCAGCGGCTAAAGAAACAGTAGTGGCTTACGAAGAAGAAATGGAAAAAGTGCGTTTCTCTAATGCTTTAGACGCTGTTTGGAAGTTTGTTTCTCGGGCTAACAAGTACATTGATGAAACCCAACCATGGGCCTTAATTAAGGATGAAAGCAAGGTAGCAGAATTAGATAGTGTCTTAGCCCACTTGGCAGCGGCCTTACGTGAAATTGCTATTTTGATTCAACCAGTGATGACGCATGCACCAAAAGAAATTTTCACTCAATTAGGTTTGGCGTTAGAAAATATGGGCTTAACTGAGGTAGACTTCTTTGCTTACCCAACAGCTACGCAAGTTGTCGCTAAGGGGACACCAATTTTCCCACGTTTGGATATGGAAGCCGAAGTAGCTTACATTAAGAGTCAAATGACGGCAAATGAAAAGGCTAAGGGACGCAAGAATATGGCTAAGGGGCAAGAGGCAGACTTTAACCCTGAAGATAGTAACTTACTCTTAACTAAGGATGCCATTAAGTTTGATGATTTTGATAAAGTTGAAATCAAAGTTGCAGAAATCAAGGAAGTTTCTAAGGTAAAAGGGGCTGACAAGCTTTTGAAATTCCGTTTGGATGCTGGTGATGAAGGTGACCGTCAAATCTTGTCTGGAATTGCTCAATGGTACCCAGATTTTGAAAAATTAGTTGGTAAGAAAGTGATGGCCGTGACGAATTTGAAACCTCGGAAGATGCGTGGTGAAATTAGTCAGGGGATGTTATTATCAGCAGAATTTGGCGAGACTGTTCAATTATTGACGGTGGATGACAACATTCCTAACGGTTCATTGGTAGGATAGGAAAAAGGCAGCTTTAAGCTGCTTTTTTTGCAGAATAGAGGTAGAAAATGCAGATTTTTGATTCCCACACTCATATTAATGCTTGGCAATTTGCTCAAGATATTCCTGATGTAATTGAGCGAGCTTTGGCAATGGAAGTTAAACAAATGTTAATTGTGGCTTACGACCAGGAAAGCGCGCAAAGAATGTTGCCCTTGATTGAAAAGTATAACCACTTTTATGGTGCCGTTGGCATCCACCCGGATAGTGCTGATAAATATGATGATCGAATGGAAAAATGGTTGTTAGATTTATTGAAACATGAAAAGGTTAAAGTCTTAGGTGAAATTGGGCTAGACTACCATAATGAAGTAGATCATGACCAACAAAAGGCGGTGTTTAAGCGCCAGCTAGATTTAGCCAAAGAATTAAATATGCCAGTCACGATTCACAATCGCGATGCGATTTTTGATACTTATCCTATTTTAAAGGCCGCACAGGTTGATCAATTTGGAGGAATTATGCACTCTTTTAATGGTGATCAACAATGGGCACAGAAGTTTCTTGAATTAGGCATGTATTTGTCTTATAGTGGAGTAGTGACTTTTGGTAATGCTAAGGAAGTTTTAGATGCGGCTTTAAATACACCACTGGATAAAATTTTGGTAGAAACGGATGCGCCTTATCTAACACCCTTACCTTTTAGAGGGCGGTTGAATGAGCCGGCAATGACGCGCTATACTTTGGAATTTTTAGCTCAAAAGCTAGGTCTATCTGCGCAAGAATTAGCCCAAAAAACGACGGAGAATACAGAAAGAATTTTAGGAATATGACGGAAAAATTAAAGATTAGAGAAGTCATCGTGGTGGAAGGTAAGTCCGATACGGAACGCATTCACCAGGCCGTGAATGCCGACACCTTAGAAACGCGGGGCTCTGCCATTAGCGATGAAACTTTAGAATATATTGAAGAATTACATGACAAGCGAGGCGTGATTGTCTTTACAGATCCAGATTTTTCAGGGGAAAAAATTCGTAAGACAATTCGTGAGGCCGTTCCTGGTGTGAAACACGCCTTTTTAAATCGCCGAGAAGCTGTGCCTCATGGACAAGGTAGTCTTGGGGTCGAACATGCTAGTCCTGAAGCGATTCGATCAGCCTTGAAGAATCTGTATACGGAAGAACCTGAAGGTGAAGAACTAATTACCAAGACCATGTTAATGCAAGCGGGGTTAATGTCAGGAGCAGATGCTAAGAAGAAGCGCCAATTATTGGGAGAATACTTGCATATTGGTTATACCAATGGCAAACAACTTCATAAGCGCTTGAATCTTTTCCAAATTACCCCGGAAGAATTTGAAGAAGCAATGCAAGAAATTACGGAGGAACTTTAATGACCAACCAAATCCCTGAAATTGCCTCACCGACACGGACGAAGGCAATCATGGAAACTTACGGCTTGAATTTCAAGAAGAGTTTAGGCCAAAATTTTTTAACTGACATTAATATTTTGAAGAATATTGTAGCTGCAGCCGAAGTCGGTCCTGAAGATGATGTGATTGAAATTGGCCCAGGGATTGGGGCCTTAACAGAACAACTAGCGAAAAGGGCTCATCAAGTAATGGCCTTAGAAATTGATGACCGTTTAATTCCGGTCCTTGGGGAAACCTTGTCACCTTATGATAATGTGACGATTGTCCACCAGGATGTTTTAAAGGCGGATTTAGCGGCTTTAATTGCGGCAAATTTTGATGGTAAACATAATTTGAAGTTGGTGGCCAACTTACCTTATTACATCACAACGCCAATTATCATGCATCTTCTGGAATCAGGTATTGATTTTGCGACGATTGTGGTGATGATGCAAAAAGAAGTTGCGCAAAGACTTTCGGCTCAACCTGGTAGCAAGGATTATTCTTCTTTATCCATTGGGATTCAATATGCGATGGATGCAGAAATTGCTTTTATTGTCCCTAAGACGGTCTTCATGCCACAGCCTAAGGTTGACTCAGCCATTATTGCCCTCAAGAAGAAGGAAGTCATTGCAGAAAAGCCCCAAGATGAAAAACACTTCAATAAGTTAGTACGTGGAGCTTTCATGCACCGGAGAAAGAGTCTATGGAATAACCTTCAAGGCCTTTATGGAAAAGATTCAGAAGTTAAAGCGACGATGACTCAAGCCTTAGAAAAAGTAGGGATTGCTCCAAGTGTGCGGGCGGAAAGACTGACCATTCACGATTTCATTATTTTGTCAGATGCCTTGTTGGCGCTTGGAATTGCTTAAAATCAGTCTTTTAGTCTCAAAATCCGCTAGTAAAAAAACTAGCGGATTTTTTGAATTATAGATTGAATTCAATAAGTTGGTATGGTATAATTTTACTTTTTGATTACTCTGTGGTAAAATGTTTTATTAAAGAGGTGATATCATGCCTACAAATTTGGCACAAATCAAGCATAATCTCGATGAGCATTTAGGCCAGCCTTTGACCGTAACTATCAAGGGCCGTAGTAATACCGAAAAGGTTCACCATGGGACCTTGGCTAGTACCTTCCCGGCAATTTTTATTGTGGAACTGGTCGGTGAAGAAGAAAGCATCGAAAGAGTATCTTACAGTTACCGCGATGTGTTGACTAACACTATCAAGTTAGATTTTGAAGCATAATCTTCCAGTGGTCGGCGGATTTAATCCGGTGGCTTTTTTGTTGCATTGCAAAAAAAGTCCTGGCGAAGCAGGACTTTAGCTAAGTTGGATGGGTCTGACCAAGTAGACTTCGTTACAAAAACCACGAAGACTATTATAGATGTGTTGGGCTCGGCTGTGTTTTTGGCTGACACCAAAAACAGTAGGCCCCGTACCACTCATTTGGGCAAAGTCAGCCCCAAATTTGAGGCATTTTTCCTTAATCCGGGAAATTTCTGGATGTTTTTGGGAAGTTAAACCTTCCAAGGCATTCCCGGCGTGGCGAGCCAAGGCTAGGTAATCCTTGGTTTTTAGGGCGGACACAACTGCATCCACATCTTGGTGGTCGATATTTTCCTCAACAATTTGTCGCAAAATCGACGGTGTGGAGACACTATCTTTGGGCTTAGCGATGACAATCCACATAGGAGGTAAGGTATCCAAAGGGGTGATAACCTCACCACGGCCGGTAACTAGAGCGGGTTCGCTATAAATACAAAATGGGACGTCGGAATCAATTTGCAACCCAATTTGCGCTAACTCAGCTTTAGATAAGCCAAGTTGCCAGGCGCGGTTTAGGGCACGTAAGACGGCGGCCGCATCAGCGGACCCTCCTCCCATGCCGGCGGCAACAGGGATATTTTTTTGAATTGAAATGGCTACCCCTTCATTGATGTCGAACTTGCTTTGTAAGTATAGAGCTGCTTGATAGGCTAGATTACGCTTGTCACAAGGTAAGAAACCGGAATTAGTTTGGACCGTGATTTTACGACTTTGTGGGATGGTTTTAACGGTTACATAGTCCGCCAGGTCCACCGCAATCATGACCATCTTCCATTCGGGTTCGCCGTCTGGGTGGCGAAAAGGGGTATCTAAGCTTAAATTCAGCTTAGCAGGGGCTTTTTCTATAATTTCCACTCCGGGTTCACCTCCAAGTACGATAAGTTATATTGCTTTCATTATACTTGTAAAAGAAAGAGGGCGCAAACTAGTTGAGGACATATTTTTCGATTGCTTGAGCTAAACCATCATCATTATTGCTAGCCGTGGTAACTTTTGCGGCCGCTTTGACCAAATCGTTACCATTGCCCATGGCAACGCCAAAGAAGTCTGGTGTTAGCATGGAAAGGTCATTTTGTTGATCGCCAACCGTCATTACTTCTTCTGGTTTGATGCCAAGGTGTTCTGCTAGTTGGTAGACGGCTTGACCTTTAGTGGCTTTGGCATTTTGAAATTCGAAAAACCAGTCTTCACTGCGAACAGTGTAGAGACCGTTTTTGAGTTTAGCAGGTAAAATCTTTTCCCCGCGGTCGAGATTTTCTTTTTGATCGGCCCACATAAACTTCGCACAAGTCAAATCTTGGGGTAAGCCGGCTTTGGTACGTACATGTAGTGGCATGTGCGTATAGAATGCGTCGAGCACGGTGTAGGAGCTTACATCAAAATCACAAGTATAAATTTGGTTGTCAGGAGTAATGATTTGGTGCTTAATTTGGTTGGCTAAGCTAAAGTCCAAGAGTTCTTGGAATTCATCGAATTCTAAAGTGTGTTTGAAGAGCACTTCTTGACTGGCGACTTTTTGGGCTGCTGCTCCGTTGAAGGTGATAACATAATCATCATCACTGGTTAGACCTAACTCTTCAAGATATTCAGCGACACCGCTGAGGGGACGACCAGTACATAAAACCACATAAATTCCAGCTTGACGGGCTTTTTTGATGGTAGCAATAGTTTTGGCGCTAAGCTTTTTATCATCATTGACCAGGGTACCATCAATATCAGTTGCAATTAATTTAATCAAGAAAATCAGCTCCCATATATTTTTAAATTTATTATAAGAGAAAACGCCTCCACTTGCAAAAATAATTACCAAAGGTAAGTAAAAAACCTCCTGATAAAACAGGAGGTTAAGTCATAATATAAACGATAAGCGGGTGACGAGAATCGAACTCGCGACATCAGCTTGGGAAGCTGGGATTTTACCACTAAACTACACCCGCAATAACAGGTACTATTATAGAGTAGAAAGGTTTAAAAATCAAGCTAAAATAAAATTTTTTTCCAGAAAAGATTGACGCTCAGGGATGAGAATGATATTCTAATTAGGTTGCTTATTGACGAACATTAATTTTTTTAGATGAAATGAAAAATTTAGCTAGTCAAAAGGTATCGAAATTTTACATAAAACGAACGTTGTGTTTATTTTTTAGGAAAAAACTAGGAAAACAACGAAAGATAACGTATAATAGCAAGTGTAATTAATAAAAAATGCAGATGCTACTAAAGGAGGATAAATTTGAAAACCAAACGAAGTGATCGCTTAATTGATATGACACGTTACTTATTAGAAAGACCACACACCTTAATTTCTTTAACGTTCTTTTCAGAACGTTATGAATCGGCCAAATCATCAATATCTGAAGACTTGGCGATTGTGAAACGGACTTTTGCTCAAAGAGGAATTGGAATTTTAGAAACTATTCCGGGAGCTGCTGGAGGAGCGCGTTTTATTCCCTCTATTTCTGAAGATGAAGCGCGCGATTTTATTGCACAAATGACCAGTGAATTATCAGAACAAGATCGGCTTTTACCAGGTGGTTACGTTTACTTATCTGATCTTTTAGGACGCCCTGATGTCTTACGTAAAGTTGGTCGTGTAATTGCCCGTCAATATATTGATAAGGAAATTGATGCTGTGATGACGGTAGCTACTAAAGGTGTGCCTATTGCGCAAAGTGTCTCTAGTTATCTTAATGTACCTTTTGTGATTGTTCGTCGGGATTCTAAGATTACCGAGGGCTCTACGGTTTCCGTAAATTACGTTTCTGGTTCTAGTGAACGGATTGAAAAGATGGAATTATCTAAGCGTAGTCTTAAGCGTGGATCTCACGTCTTAGTCGTCGATGACTTTATGAAAGGCGGCGGGACAGTTAATGGGATGAAGAGTATGATTGAAGAATTCGAATCTGAACTCGTCGGAATTACTGTTTTTGCTGAAGGTTCTTTCGAAGGCAAGCGCATGGTTGATGAGTACACCTCTTTATTGAAGGTTGACCAAGTTAATACGGTGGACAAGACCATTTCTGTGAGTGCCGGTAATTATTTGGACAAGGTCTTTGGTCCTGAAGAAAAATAACTGGTTAAGCAACGACAGCTGTCGTTGCTTTTTTGCTTGATGAAAGTCAAGGTTAAATGCGCTATAATAGGGAGGTAAAAATTAAGTGTTTAGAGAAATGAGTGAAATTTGATGAAAAAATTTGCCGTTATCTTGGCAGCGGGTAAAGGTACCCGGATGAAATCCAAATTATACAAGGTTTTACACCCTGTGTGTGGTAAGCCGATGGTGGATCATGTCTTAACCCAAATCGAAAAAAATGATATGGATGAAGTGGTAACGATTGTCGGCCATGGGGCACAAAAAGTAGAAGAAACTTTAGGTAACCGGACTAAGTATGCCTTACAAGCAGAACAACTAGGGACCGGCCACGCTGTCTTACAGGCTGAAGATATCTTAGGTGATCAAGATGGGATGACTTTGATTGCTTGTGGTGATACGCCTTTGTTTACCGCCCAAACTTTCCAAGAATTATTCCAATATCACCAATCTAAAGGTGCGGTGGCCACGGTTTTAACCGCCCACACGCCTAATCCTTTTGGTTACGGCCGGATTATTCGCAATGAAATTGGTATTGTGGAAAAAATTGTGGAACAAAAGGACGCTACACCTGAAGAAGCTGAAGTACAAGAAATTAATACGGGGGTTTACTGCTTCGACAACAAGGCGCTTTTTGAAGCCTTACACCAAGTCAAAAATGATAATGCTCAAGGTGAGTACTACTTACCTGATGTGATGGAAATTTTCCAAAGTCAAGGTAAGGTGGTCGCGGCTTACCAAATGAAGAACTTTGAAGAATCTATGGGGGTTAACGACCGTGTGGCTTTAGCTAAGGCTAGCCAAGTAATGCAAGCGCGGATTAACCAAAGTCACATGCAAAACGGGGTAACTTTAGTTAACCCTACAGCGACTTACATTGATGCTGATGTACAAATTGGAGCTGATACAGTCATTGAAGCCGGTGTAAGCCTCAAGGGTAAAACTGTGATTGGTGAAGATTGCTACATTACGGCTAACTCAACTTTGGTGGATACTGTACTCGAAAATCAAGTAACAGTTACTTCTTCTTATTTAGAAAATGCCATTATGCGTCAAGGCTCTAACATTGGACCTTACAGTCATTTGCGCCCACAAGCCGACATCGGCGAAGGTGTTCACATCGGTAACTTTGTCGAAGTCAAGAAGGCTACCTTGGGTAAGAATACTAAGGTTGGTCACTTAACTTATGTGGGCGATGCCACTTTAGGTCAAGATATCAATGTTGGTTGTGGGACGGTCTTTGTGAACTACGATGGGGTAAATAAGCACCACACGAATGTTGGCGACTACTCCTTTATCGGTTCCGGTTCTAACATCATTGGTCCTGTCAATATTGCTGACCATGCCTATGTAGCAGCTGGTTCTACGATTACCGATGATATTGATGCCCATGATATGGGAATTGCTCGGGGGCGTCAGATAAATAAGAAGGGCTACTTCGACCGTTACCCAGTGGCGCAAGCAGCCAAAGATGCAGAAACAAAAAATGAGTAATAACCCGAAAAGTTTTGTCAAAGAGCTTGATTTTAACCGGGAAAATGACTTATATTTATAGATGGATAATACTGAATTAAATTATGGAGGCTGTTATGTCTGAACAAAACGCTGGTTCACAGATGAAAATATTCGCTTTGAACTCAAATAAACCTTTAGCTGAAAAGATTTCTCAAACAGTTGGCATTCCTTTAGGTAAGATGTCAGTTGACCGCTTTAGCGATGGAGAAATCCGGATTAACATTGAAGAAAGTATCCGTGGGGACGAAATCTTTATTGTCCAATCAACTTCTGCACCAGTTAACGACAATTTGATGGAATTATTAATTATGGTTGATGCCTTACGTCGTGCTAGTGCGGCAACCATTAACGTGGTAATTCCTTACTACGGTTATGCGCGTCAAGACCGTAAAGCTCGTTCGCGGGAACCAATCACAGCTAAGTTAGTCGCAGATATGATCGAAAAGGCAGGGGCTGACCGGGCCATCGTCTTAGACTTACACGCAGCGCAAATTCAAGGTTTCTTCGACATCCCTGTTGATCACTTGATGGGAGCTCCATTGTTGGCGGACTACTTCTTAACTAACGGTTTGGAAAAAGACGCGGTTGTGGTTTCACCGGACCATGGTGGGGTAACTCGGGCACGGAAGTTAGCTGAATTTTTGAAGGCGCCAATTGCCATCATTGATAAGCGTCGTCCTAAGGCTAACGTGGCCGAAGTGATGAACATTATTGGTTCAGTTGAAGGCAAGCGTTGTATCTTAATCGATGATATGATTGATACGGCTGGAACGATTACTTTGGCAGCGCAAGCCTTAAAGGATGCTGGTGCAACAGAAGTTTATGTCTGTGCTACGCACCCTGTCTTCTCTGGTCCAGCCATCGAACGGATTGAAAAATCACCAATCAAGAAGATGGTGGTAACAGACTCCATTCAATTACCAGAAGAAAAACAAATTGAAAAATTGGTTCAAGTTTCCGTTGGTCCTTTAATTGGGGATGCCATTATGCGGATTCACGAAAACAAACCAGTTAGTCCATTGTTTAATACACGTTTCCGTAACCCAGAAGCAAACTAAATACAAAAAAATGAAGAAAGTCCGTGCTGTGCGGACTTTTTTTGTCAGGAGGTGAAAGAGTGCAAGTAATTAGTTTAAGAAGTATTTTTGAGGTAGACCGCCAGGAATTTTTTGAGGTCCTAGATCAAAGTCGTCAGGAGCTTAATCAGCAGCTCAGTTGGGTCGACGAGATTCAAAACCACCAGGATTTAGACCAATATCTAGAATACATAATAGCCAAAGAAGTATTGACCGATAATTGTCGGAGTTATCTGATTTATCAAGGCCCGAAGTTAGTTGGAATGATTGATCTGCATGATATTGATTGGCAAAAAGGTAAGGCGGACCTCGGTTATTGGTTAGCGTCTTCTGCCTGGGGTCAAGGGATTATGACGCGGGCCGTGGGAATTTTAGAAAAACTCAACAAAGAAAAGTTGAATTTACATGAAATTCATGCTTTAATCAGAGAAGATAACCAGCGAAGTCAGGCGGTAGTAAAACGTTGCGGATATCGGTTTTATCAAAAAATCCCCAGCTCTAGGGGCCGGGGATTTAATGAATACTTAAAAGAAGTTTAATGATCTTCGGGCGTGATACGAGAGACCACGTGATAAGCTTGTTGCTGTTTTTTGACAGCTTCTTCTTGTTTAAGGGCTGTGGCTTCATCAAAAATATAGTAAGGATGTCCGTCTTTACTTTGCACAATTAGGACGGGGGCTTGTGACTTTTGGTGATAGATTTGGGCGGCAATATAGGCTTTGTTATAGTCATAGTCACTGGCAATGGCTTGACCAGGGTTAAAGAAAACATTTTCGCTCATAATACTCATCCTTTCGTATCTTATCTAACTTTATTCTAGCACGGAAATGATAAAATTGAGTTAAATTTAAAGCCATTTGGTATAAATTTTTTAAAAATATAGGAGAAAAAAATGACTGAAAAAGATGAAAAAACACTACTTTCTCGTACTGAGAAGCGTCGGCGCGAAGAAGAGGCCAAAAACGCCAAACGTTCTGCGCAAAAAGAATTAATCATTGATATCTTCAAGCAACCTTCAGGTAAGCATTCACAGGCTAAAAAAGAAGAGTCACAAAAAGTTAATTTTGATGAGAATGACCGGATTTCCTTTGGAAGTACGCAAAAGCCTGAAAGAGAGGCATCTTCTGAGCATCTAACTTCAACACAAGAAGCGGAAGTTCCCGTGACGGGAAATGCCCCCCTACGGCGCGTTTCTCCCCACCATAAAGGACACAAGTCTTCCAAGAATAAGGGGGGTAAAAAAGGTGGCAAAAAGTTACTTTGGTTGGTGTTAGCCCTCTTATTAGTTGTCATCGGAGGCTACTTCTTCTTGAGCAAGAGTAACAACCAAGATGTTTCTGCCCAAGAAGCCCAAGATATTGTAGCTAGAGCTTTTACGAATGACCAAAGCGATTTAACTGATCAAGCAAGTCAAAGTGATATGAACAAGTTGGCAGCGTACGCTAAAAGTGGTTCTGAAACCTCTGAAAAACAAAAGTATGCGCGTTTAGCCAAGGCAGGAAAGCAAGCCTTAGAAGATCGTGATGCTAGTCAAGATTTGAAAGATATGGCAGGATTGTATAAGTCATCTGTGGGAAGTGATGCGAGCCAGCTTAAAAATAATTTAAGTGAAACCAGTGTAGAAACGGTTTTACCAACCTATTATGCAAAACGTGTAAAATTCTATAATAATTTGGTAAGTAAGGCTGATGAACTAAGTAAATTAAGTGGTAAGGTAGATAATCTTTACAATAGCCATGGTAAGTTAAAGCAGTCTGTTAGCGAAGATGACGTCAAGGACTTACAAGACCAACTTGCCGACTATCAAGCCTTTGCGCAAGCTAAGACAATCAATAAGAAGTTGACCAAGGCTCTAAAGGTGTTAGCTAAGCGGGAGGATTCCGCTCAAGAAGAAACAAGTAGTGAAGAGGTTTCTAGCGAAAGTTCTTCTGAAGCATCATCATCAGAATCAGAATCATCTTCTGAAGAGACTATCGATCAAGCAACTGAAGATACCACTACGACAACTACTACACCATGGGGGAGTGCAACGTCAAGCAATGGTGGTGTTGCAAGGAGAAGCCACAGTTCCTATGTTCCACCAACTAATCCAGTTGGTGGTAGTAATGATGGCAATCAGAGTAATAAAGAACCTAATGTAACACAGAGTGTTGAAACTGGTACTGATGAGGAAGCCATTCCAGTTGTAGATGAATAAAAATGGTATCAAAGGTCCTACGGGGCCTTTTTCTTTTGGAAAAATTTGCTTTTTGGGGGAGAGGTATGGTACTTTAAGGGGAGCAAAAAGAAAAAGTGAGGAAAATAAAGCGTGATTACAGTTAATGATTTAAGTTTAAACTTTTCAGGTCGTCTTTTATACGATGAAGTTAACTTAAAATTTACCCCGGGTAACTGTTATGGGGTAATTGGGGCCAATGGGGCTGGGAAATCTACATTTTTACGGCTATTAGAAGGCGAAATCAAACCCACTACTGGGACAATCAGTATGGGGCCTAATGAGCGGATGTCTAGCTTAAGTCAAGACCACTTCGGTTTTGAAGAATTTACGGTCATGGATACGGTGATTCAAGGACACAAACAGCTTTACCAAATCATGAAGGAAAAGGATGCCTTATACGCTAAGGAAGACTTCTCCGAAGAAGATGGGATTAGAGCCGCTGAACTTGAAGGGGAATTTGCGGAAATGGACGGGTGGAACGCCGAACCTGATGCCTCTCAGTTATTACAATCTTTAGGAATTGGTGAAGACATGCACTACCAAATGATGTCTGAATTAGCCGAAAAAGATAAGGTTAAGGTGCTCTTGGCGCAAGCCCTATTTGGTCAACCAGATATCTTATTGCTTGACGAACCGACTAACGGTTTAGATGTGAAAACTATTTCCTGGTTAGAAGATTTCTTGGCGGATTACCCTAACATTGTGATTGTTGTTTCTCACGACCGTCACTTTTTGAACCAAGTATGTACCCAAATGTGTGACGTAGATTTTGGGAAGATTAAGATGTTTGTAGGGAACTATGATTTCTGGTTAGAATCAAGCCAGTTAGCTGCTAAGCTACAAGCGAATGCTAATGCTAAAAAAGAAGAAAAAATCAAGGAACTCCAAGAGTTTATCGCTCGGTTTTCTGCTAATGCTTCTAAATCTAAACAAGCCACTTCCCGAAAGAAACAATTAGAAAAGATTACCTTGGACGACATCAAGCCATCTTCTCGGAAATATCCGTTTGTGAAGTTTGAAATGGAAAGAGAATTAGGAAATGACTTAGTTAAAGTTGAAAATGTTTCGAAGACCATTGACGGTGTGAAAATTTTGGATAATATTTCCTTTATCTTACGTCCGGGTGAAAAGACGGCTATCATTTCTCAAAATGACTTGGCGGCGACAACCATGATGCAAATCTTGGCAGGTGAAATCCAACCGGATGAAGGAACAGTGACTTGGGGGCAAACTACTAGTCGTTCTTACATGGGTCGGGACTTAAACGCCGCTTTTGATGATAAACATCAGTCCATCTTAGATTGGTTACGGCAATTTGCTTCTAAAGAAGAAAACGATAATACTTTCTTACGTGGTTTCTTAGGGAAGATGCTCTTTTCTGGAGATGATATCGAAAAAGAAGTCGGTGTTTTATCTGGGGGAGAAAAAGTTCGCTGTCTCTTATCTAAAATGATGCTCCAAAAGGCTAATGTCTTAGTCTTGGATGACCCAACTAACCACTTAGATTTGGAGTCTATTACTTCTCTAAATGATGCTTTGGTTGATTTCCCAGGAGCCATTATTTTGACTTCCCATGACCATCAAGTGATTCAAACCGTAGCGAACCACATTGTGGAAGTATCTGCTAAAGGTTGCGTGGACCGGATTGAAACAACTTATGACGAATTTTTGAACCACGAAACGGTTCAAGCACAAGTTGCTGAATTATACAAATAAGGTCAAGATCAGCTCAAAAAATGGGCTGGTCTTTTTGTTTCCGCTTGCATAAAAATTGGTCTAGACGTATAATTGGTATATACCAAAATGTACAAGAGAGGAAGAATGCTATGAAAGTGCTTGTTGTAAAAAATCAAAAAGATGCAGACCGTCAAGGAGTGAAAATTTTCCGCCAGGCTTATAAGCATGGAGCCCGGACGTTTGGTTTAGCCACTGGAGGTACCCCGGAGGGTTTATATCGGGAATTATGCCAAAGTGACCTAGATTTTCGGGATTGTATCGCTATTAATCTGGATGAATATGTGGGCTTAGATGGTAATCATCCCCAAAGTTATCGTTACTATATGCAAAGTAACTTATTCAACCAAAAACCTTTCGCTGAAACATATCTTCCTGATGGGATGGCCCCTTCAGCCAAGGTTGAATGTACTCACTATAACTGGATTATAGCCACAAATCCGATAGATCTCCAAATTTTAGGTATCGGGCAAAACGGCCACATTGGTTTTAATGAACCTGGGACACCATTTACCTCTACTACGCATGTGGTTAATTTAACTCCTTCCACCATTAAAGCTAACAGTCGTTATTTTAAAGATGAAAGTCAGGTACCAACCCAGGCCTTAACTCAAGGAATAGGTAATATTTTACAAGCCAAGCAGATTCTTCTAATGGCTTTTGGTCCTGAAAAGGCCCAAGCTGTCAAGGAAGCTCTTACAGGGAAGGTAACGGAGGACCTCCCAGCCAGTGTCTTACAAAAGCACCCCCACGTCACGGTTTTGTTAGATGAGGCTGCTGCTGCGCTTTTACCAAGCGAATGGGTTACTGAGCATGTGCAACATATTTATTGAATTTCTTAAGCTTTTGGTTAAAAATTAACCAAAGGCTTTTATTTTGCCTACGAGCGTGTTACTTTAGGCTTAGTTTGCAGTAAGGGAGTCTTTTTGTGTTAAAAAATAAAAGCGCACGTTTACTTGAAGTTGTCGCTTTGTTATTGTTGGGTTTGGTTATTTATGTTGTTACTAGCCATGATGCTTTTTTATACCAGCAACCAATTGGTCAGGTGGTTAAGGTAAACAATGGTCCCGGACAAGCGCAAAGCGATGAATTTGATAATCACGATCGCGTTACTAGTCAGTATTTAAAACTGAAAATCTTAAATGGAAAATATCGTAATTGGAGCGTAAATTTAAAAAATAATTATTCTAAATCAGGAGCATTGGACCAGAAATTCAAGGTTGGTCAACAAATATTCTTGGATGTCCATCAGGTTAAAAAGGGCAAGATTAATGCTAGTATCGCAACTTATAAACGAGATACTTACCTACTGATGTTATGTTGGTTAATTTTTAGTCTGTTGTTTTTAACCATGCGTTTTCAAGGTTTACGTTCCTTGTTTAGCGTGGCCATTAATTTTGTGATTTTCCTTGCTTTGGTTCAATTTGATGTCGCCTGGAATCAGACTTATTTCTTTTGGATTTTCGCTTTGGGAGCCCTGATTTTTACAGGTCTCTCTTTAGTGATTGTGCTGGGCTTCAATAAGCAATGTTGGGTAACTTTTAGTTCGATTATTATTGGGACGGGCTTAGGCCTCTTGTTAGGCTATGGAGCTTTGTGGTTAACTGATAGCAAAGGTCTTCATTATGAAGCTTTAGACATGGCGACTCAAGACCCCGAACAATTATTTTTCTCAATTACCTTAATTGGGTTGTTGGGGGCTGTGATGGATGCGGCCACTGACATTGTTTCGACTGTTTTTGAAATGAAGGCTTCCATGCCAGAAGTTTCTAAGACCCAATTATTTAAATCGGGTCACCAAGTTGGTAAGTCTATCATGGGTCCGCTAATTAATGTCTTGTTTTTAGTTTTCTTTGCGGAAAGTTTTGCCATAGGAGTGCTTTATTTTCGGACGGGTAATACTATTGCTTATACCTTTGAATGGACCATGTCACTTGGAGTAGTTCAATCTTTGATTAGTGGGATTGGTATTGCCTTAGTGGTACCGACAGCCGCCTTTTTGGCAGCTCAAGCTTTAGGAGGGAAAAAAGATGTCAGCCATTAGTTTATTAGCCCTAATTTTATTGGTGGTTATGACCATAGTGGGGGGAAAACAAGGATTAGTGGGTTACTTTAGTGTTGTATTGAACTTTGTAATTTTGTTTATCACAATTTTGTTGATAGCTAGTGGTTTTGCCCCCTTAAGTGTAAGTATTTTTGCGGGTGTCACCATCCTCGCGATTACCATCTATATGGGAAATAATAACGAAAATGTGACCAACTTAGCTTTTATTGCTACCGTATTGGTGATGGCTGTAGTTATGGTGGTGATTATTGGTTTTGATAAAGTTTTACAAATTCATGGTTTTGCCAATGAACAATCAGAAGAAATTGAGGCCTTTAATCTTTTAATCGGGGTTTCTTTTGAACAATTAGCAATTGCTACCACCATGTTAGCGACTTTAGGTGCAATTGCCGAAGCGGCGATTGCAGTGGCTAGTGGCTTGGAGGAGTTGCTAGAACAACAACCGGACATGTTGCTTCGTCAACTTTATAAAAGTGGACGCACAATTGGTTTTCAGATTATGGGAATGACTTTCAATACTTTATTTTTTGGGATGTTTGGAAGCAATCTCGCACTTTTTATCTTATTAGATAAATTGGGTGCTAAACCATCATACTATCTCAATTCCAAGATTTTTGTCGGCCAATGTGTTGAGGTCTTATATTCTTCCTTGGCGGTTATTTTGGTTATTTGGCTCACTACTTATTTAGTAGGTCGTCGCCACTATAAAAAACAAGGTCATAAAGCAGCTTAAAAAAAGCTCCACTTTTTTGCAGTGGAGCTTTTGCATTTGTCCTTGGTCTTTGCTACACTAAAGAAAAAATTAAGGATGAGATGCGATGATAGATAACTTTAAAAATAAAATCGTCCTCCCACTAACGGGAACAGTGGGTGCGGTGGCTTTTTTAGTGGCTTTAATTGGTCGTTTCACTAGTCAGGCCCGCTTACTATCGGATATTTTCTTCATGGGTGGCTTAACTTTGGTTTGTCTGGCGATTATTAATATTTTGCTATATGCCAGTTTAATGAGTGGCTGGTTTAAGAGCCAGCGCAAGGGAGAACGGGATGAAGATTACCAAAAACGTAAAATTGATGTGCATACCGTTGCTAGTAAGAAGAATAGTCCCATCCACTTTGATAAGTTTGCCGCTAATACTTTGTTCTTAGGGATTTTGGCAATTATTTTAGCAATCCTGTTGACAGTTTAAACGATATGGTCGTTTTTGATATGTTGAGCAAACTCTAAATAAACTGGCATGAAAATATCGAGATTTTGATTTTGGGCTAACATCTCTTTGGGAAAGAAGAAACGCTCATCTCCGCTTTGCCGTCCGGTAATAGCCTTAACTAGGGCGCTTTCCTGGGAAAGTTCGGCAGTGGAACCGTCCTTTTGGCGTAGGCGAATTTGAGTGGGTTTTTTATCCTTGCGTGGATTATAAACATCGTAAGGCAGGTCGAAGCTATCATTGACGGCGGTGTAATAAAGCGGATCAAACCCTGCATCGGTTACTAGTTGCCGTAATTCGGGTAAGAGGGCTTGCGTTTCCATAGAGGTCTTAACGCTCTTGAATGGTTGACGATCTAAGAAACGAGTGGCTAAATTGCTTAAAACGGGGTCGTCATGGTTACGCCAAAGCTCAAAGCAAGTGTTTAAAATACCGTCATCCAAGGCGAGGTAGTTTTGTAAGGTAAAAGTTCCATTAAAGAAGGGGTGCAGGAACTGCTGACTTAGTGGGTCATTTAACTTACCATCTTCAAATAAGTGGTGGGCACGTGATAAGAGGTGGTCTAGGATAACTTCCATCGCGCGAGAAACGGGGTGGAAGTAGACTTGTTGGTACATTTGAAAACGACTAACGATGTAGTCTTCGACGGCATGCATCCCATTGATATCAAAAATGATACCCTTACTATCGGGGCGCATTACCCGTAAAATACGAGTCAAATCAAAGGTTCCGTAATTAGCGCCAGTAAAGTAGGAATCCCGCAGGAGATAGTCCATGCGGTCAGCGTCAATTTGACTAGAAATCATTTGGACAACTTGGGGATTAGGATAGGTCTTGGTAATCACGGAGGCTACCTTTTCAGGGAAGTCTGGAGCTACGTTTTTTAAAACCTGATTGATTTGGGTTTCAGGGTTGGTGATAATTGCCACAGTCATTTCTTCGTGATTAGTTTTGAAGATGTGTTCAAAGGTGTGGGAGTAAGCACCATGTCCTAAATCGTGCAGTAAAGCGGCGCATAAGGCAACCAAACGCTCGTCGTCATTCCAAAGGCCATCGTTTGGACTTTTTGAAGGATAATTGCGTAAGAAGAGATCGCAAATCCGGCGGGTGATTTCATACACTCCGACGCTGTGGGTGAAACGACTGTGTTCGGCTCCGTGAAAGGTGAGATTGGTTGTGCCTAACTGCTTAATGCGTCGCAAACGTTGAAATTCACGGGTATTAATCAAGTCAACAATGACCTGATGTTGTAAATAAATGTAATTATGGATTGGGTCGCGGAGGACTTTTTCTTTGGTTAAAAGAATGGTATTTTGCATAGGCAACCTACTTTCTACTAAGAGTACTTAAGTCCATTATAAGCTTTCTAGCGGGTCCGTCAAAGTCTGATTGACCCGGTTAAGCTTAAGATGGTAACATTTGAAACAAAGTGAGGAAAAAAATGGAAGTGAAATCACAAAAAGTTAGGGTTCATTTACGAACCAAACAAGTTCAAGATGGCCAAACCACCTTGTTCAATCAAAAGTTTACAGGGGAATTAACCCAAAAAGATGATAAATATTATTTGCGTTATATAGAGGAAAATGAAAATGGGCAAGCCCAAGTGATACTAAAAATTAGTGCAGCAGAGGTTTTACTAACCCGGAAGCAAGAACAGTTGCGTTTGCAAATGCAATTAAGCGCTGGCCAAACTTTAGCGGCACGTTATCATACCGCGTTTGGCAAATTAGACCTTCAAGCACAAACACAAAAATTATTGATTGAGCTAGATGAAGTGGAAACCAAAGGTGTAATTAAGGCTGATTATCAGCTTTATTCTGGGCAAGAACTATTAGGTGACTATAAATTACGATTGCATTTTACAAATTAATATTGTAAGATGAAGAGTAGACTGTGGAAAGGACGTGTACCAGTTTGGAGCTTGAAGAATTTAAAAATGTAAACAAAAATGAATTATCAATGGTGGAAGTAGCCCACGCAGTTTTAAGACACGAAGGACAAACTATGTCTTTTGCGGACTTAACAAATGCGATTCAAGAATACTTAGGTAAAAGTGACGCCGAAATTCGTGAACGCTTGTCGCAATTCTATACTGACTTAAACGTCGATGGAAGCTTCATTTCATTAGGTGACAACACCTGGGGTTTACGTTCGTGGTATCCATTCGACTCAATCGACGAAGCGCTCGTGCATTCTGAAGATGACGATGATACGGCGAAGAAAAACACCAAAGTTAACGCCTTTATGGATGATGACGCTCAAGATGATGATGTTATCGACTATGATGACGAAGATGATGATGACGACCAAGAAGAAAACGACGTCTACGATGACGAAGATGACGATGATAATGAATTGAAAGATTACAGTCGTGATCTTGAAGGCATAGATGACGAAGATGATGATTTGGATGGCGGTTTAGAAGATCAACTTTCAACCATCTCTGACGAAGATGCCTTTGCATCCGAAGACGACGAATAATATATTTTTACTTGACGCAAATCCTTAAAGCATGTAGAATGCTATATGGGCGCTTCAGTTTTTGCTGAAGCAAGCGTACGGAAGATACAAGCTCCCTATTCATGAGTGGATAGGGAGCTTGTTGTTTTTATTTTTAACGTATCTTACCCAATAAAATCATAAATTATAAAGGAGTATTTTCTAATGACCAAATATATTTTTGTTACCGGTGGGGTTGTTTCTTCATTAGGTAAAGGGATTGTTGCAGCTTCCTTAGGTCGCTTATTAAAAAATCGGGGTTTAAAGGTAACAATCCAAAAATTTGATCCATACATTAACGTTGACCCAGGAACCATGAGTCCGTACCAACACGGGGAAGTTTTCGTGACTGATGATGGTACGGAAACAGACTTAGACCTTGGCCACTACGAACGTTTTATTGATATTAATTTAAACAAATACTCCAACGTGACGACTGGTAAGATCTATTCAGAAGTTTTAAAGAAGGAACGTCGCGGGGACTACCTGGGTGCAACTGTGCAAGTTATCCCACACATCACTAATATGATTAAAGAAAAAATCATGCGCGCCGGTACGGTGACTGATGCTGATGTGGTGATTACCGAAGTTGGTGGAACGGTAGGGGATATTGAATCCTTACCATTCTTGGAAGCTTTACGACAAATGAAGTCCGAAGTTGGGGCTGATAATGTAACTTATATCCACACGACTTTAGTGCCTTATATCAAGGCTGCTGGAGAAATGAAGACCAAGCCAACTCAACACTCTGTGAAGGAATTACGTGGTTTGGGAATCCAACCTAACATCTTAGTTGTACGGACGGAACAACCAATTTCTCAAAGTATGCGCAACAAGATTGCTAACTTCTGTGACGTGGAACCGGAAGCGGTCATCGAATCCATGGACGTGGATACTTTATACCAAATTCCTTTGAACTTACAAGCTCAAGGTATGGATGAGATTGTCTGCAAAAAGTTACACTTAGATACTCCAGCGGCTGATATGACAGAATGGACAGCTTTGAAGGATCGCGTCCAAAACCTTGAAGGTGTAGTCAAGATTGGGTTAGTTGGGAAGTATGTCCAATTGCCAGATGCTTACATCTCTGTGAATGAAGCTTTGAAGCACGCCGGTTACCAAATTAATGCCAAGGTGGAAATTGACTTTATTGATGCCGAAAACATTACGGCAGAAAATGCTGAAGAAGAATTACAAGCTTACGATGGGATTATCGTTCCTGGCGGTTTCGGGGACCGTGGTTTAGAAGGAATGATTCAATCCATTCGTTACGCTCGGGAAAACAACGTACCATTCTTGGGAATCTGCTTAGGAATGCAAATGGCATGTATTGAATTTGCCCGCGATGTGGCTGGAATTGAAGATGCCAACACCCAAGAGGTCACTCCAGATGGCAAGAATAATGTGATTGCCTTAATGGCCGACCAAGAAGATGTGGAAAACATGGGTGGTACCCAACGGTTAGGGCTTTACCCATGTAAGTTGAAGCCAGGTACGGTTGCAGCGGCAGCTTACGATAACCAAGATGTTATTCAAGAACGTCACCGTCACCGTTACGAATTTAACAACAAGTACCGTGACCTCTTGAGTGAAAAAGGCTTAACCTTTGCAGGGACCTCCCCTGACAACCGTTTAGTGGAAGTTGTGGAAGTTAGTGACCACAAGTTCTTCGTGGCCGCTCAATACCACCCTGAATTCTTATCCCGGCCACAACGTCCAGAAGGGCTATTCAAAGCCTTTGTGACTGCTAGTGCTAACTAATTGTATTTGAAGCGCAAAAAAGTTTTTGTTAAGCAGGAACTTTTTCGCGCTTTTTTTGTAATAAAGAAAAAATTTCCTAATTTTTACAAATTTAATCTGATATCCATTGAAAGAAAGAAATTAATTTTGTAAACTGAAGAAAGGTGCTTTCTTGCGCCTTGAAATTGCCGGCTGAAACGTGAGTGATTAATCCGGTAAAACGATTTATATTAAATACAACTTAGAAAGCAAAAGTGTTTTGTTGAGAGGAACATAAATGAAAAAAATGATTGTCAGAGGCGGGCAAAAACTCGCTGGTGAAGTGACGATTGGTGGTGCAAAAAATAGTACTGTAGCTTTGATTCCCGCAGCAATTTTAGCCGATACACCGGTGAAATTGGATTCGGTGCCTAATATTTTGGACGTCCAAAACTTGATGCGGATTTTAAAAGCGATGAATGTTGAATCAAGTTTTCGACATGGGGTTTTAGAAATTGACCCAACGCAAATTGAAGAAAGTTCCTTGCCAGGAGATGCCATTCGTTCTTTACGGGCCTCCTATTATTTTATGGGGGCGTTATTAGGTAAATTTGGTCAAGCTACGGTGAGTTTTCCTGGGGGCGATAATATCGGTCCCCGTCCGATTGATCAGCATATTAAGGGTTTTAAGGCCTTAGGAGCTAAAGTTGAAGAAGACGGTAACCAAGTACGCATCACGACGGGCCCAGAGGGGCTAAAGGGTGCGCGGGTCTTCTTTGACTTGGTTTCTGTCGGGGCAACGATTAATGTTTTATTGGCTGCGGTGCGCGCCAAAGGTACGACCATTATGGAAAATGTGGCGCGAGAACCAGAAATTATCGACTTAGCAACATTTTTGAATAACATGGGGGCTAAGATTCGTGGGGCTGGAACCAACGAAATTCGGATCCAAGGGGTGGATCGCTTAGAAGCCAAAAACATCCACACTGTTATTCCGGACCGGATTGAGGCGGGAACTTACTTGGCTTTTGCGGCCGCTAATGGTGAAGGTGTGACCGTAAAAAATGTTATTCCCGAACACTTAGATCCGTTTATTTCAAAAATGGTGGAGATGGGTGTTGAGTTAGAAATCGGCGAAGACCAAATTTATGTACCGGGTGGCGATAATTTGAAACCCATCACCATCACAACGTCACCTTTCCCAGGTTTTGCGACGGACTTACAACAACCAATTACGCCTCTTTTAATGAAGGCTAAGGGTCAATCAATGATTATTGACACCCTTTACCCCGAAAGGGTAAAACACATTGCAGAAATGAATCGTATGGGTGGTAACATTGCCAGTGCCAATGGCGTTATCACGGTCCAAGAATCAAGGGACCTTCATGGGGCCACGGTTGATGCTTGCGAAATTCGGGCTGGTGTGTCTCTCGTAGGACTAGGCTTGATGTCACATGGGACAACGGTGATTGAAAATGCTGAACACATTTTGCGCGGTTACGATCGGATTGTGGAAAAATTCAAAGGTTTGTCCGTTGACTTGGAAGTTGTCGGTAATTAGTAGGTGAAGGTGAGATAATGGTAGAAAAGCAGACCGATAATAGACGTTATTCTAAGCGAAAATCTGAGCGTGAGCTAACTGAAAGCGAACGAGCTCAAATTACGGAAGCACGCAAAGATGTTATCTCAACCTTACAAGCTAAGTCATTGGCGGCATTGTATGCGGATGCGGATAAGTATGGTCTAGATGCGTCAGACATGAGTCGTCAGGAATTAATTATCGCAGTGGCACAGGCCATGGCTGATCAAGACGGGCATTATTTTATCGAAGGGGTTTTAGAAATTATGCACCCTCAAGATAAGGATCCTTACGGCTTTTTAAGACCGGTTAACTATGGTCCTTCCCGAGAAGATCTATATGTATCGTATTCCCAATTACGACTTGGTTTACGCCAGGGAGACCTTTTATCGGGAATTGCACGTCCGGCTCGTCTGGGGCAAAATGGAGCTCTCCTTTGGGTAGATAAGGTCAATAATAAAGCACCGGGTCAAGCGCGCTTGCGCCCACCTTTTAAGGGCTTGACGGCTATTTATCCCGAAGAACAAATTAAATTAACCACGACGCCAACTCGTTTAGCAACGAGGTTGATTGATATTTTTGCGCCGATTGGTTTTGGTCAACGTTCCCTGATTGTGGCGCCTCCTAAGGCGGGTAAGACTTCTTTATTGAAAGAAATTGCTCAAGGAATTAGTAAAAACTATCCTGAGGCTCACTTGATTATGTTATTAATTGATGAGCGACCTGAAGAGGTAACGGAATTAGAAAGAACTATTAAGGGTGAAGTGGTTTATTCGACCTTTGATCAAAGACCAGAAAATCATTTGCGGGTGGCGGATTTGGTCTTACAAAGAGCGCAAAGGTTGGTCGAAGAAGGCGAAGATGTCATTATCCTCATGGATTCTTTGACGCGATTAGCACGGGCGGCTAATATTGTGGAAAAGCCTAGTGGGCGGACTCTATCCGGTGGGGTGGATCCGGCAGCTTTGTATCGGCCGAAGCGTTTCTTTGGGGCAGCACGTAATGTCGAAGAAGGCGGAAGTTTAACCATTATCGCAACTGCTTTGGTTGAAACTGGTAGTCGCATGGATGAAGTGATTTTTGAAGAATTCAAAGGCACAGGGAATCAAGAAATCCGTCTTGACCGTACTTTAGCGGAAAGACGGGTCTTTCCAGCGATTGATATTAAAGCTTCCTCGACGCGGCGGGAAGAATTGTTACTTGACCGGCAAGTTTTGAAAGCTAGCTGGGCGTTACGTGATCACTTCAGTCGTACTTATGATAGTCGTGAGGGTAGCTTTACTCGTGAAATCGATCAAACACAACAGATGCGTACGCTCTTAGCTAAACTCAAGCAAAGCTCTAGTAATCGGGTCTTTTGTCGGGAAGTTTTGGCACAAGAAAAGCAAAAATAAGATTGCACTTGCCTAAAAAACATGTTATGATAAGGCTTGTTGTAATATGACAGAAAATAACTCTGGTTCAGCAAATGAATCAGGGCACAAGGAGAGAATTTAAAATGAAACAAGGCATTCACCCAGAATACCACGAAGTTGTTTTCATGGACTCAGCTACAGGCTACAAGTTTGTTTCTGGTTCAACAAAGACTTCTGATGAAACAGTTGAATTTGAAGGTAAAACTTACCCATTGATTCGGGTTGAAATTTCTTCTGACTCCCACCCATTCTACACAGGACGTCAAAAGTTTACTCAAGCCGATGGTCGTGTGGACCGCTTCAACAAGAAGTACGGTTTTACTTCAAACAACTAGGCAACATAGTAAAAGGAGAGCTGAACGTAGGTTCGGTTCTTTTTTTGTGTTTTTAGCCTTGGTATTAGGACTTAATAGCTAAAAATGCGAAGATTAAATAAAATTAAGCTAAAATTTAAATGTTTTTATGAACATTGGCGTTGGAATATGGTAAACTCTTTAGGTGACACTTATCATAAATAAGGAGAATTATTGTGAATGCAATTAAAGCTTATTTTTTTAATGTAAAGGACGAACATGGTGACGTCCAAACATTAGAGACCAGTATCAAACGAGAATTTCTAGCAGGATTCACTACTTTTATATCCATGTGCTATATCCTCTTTGTTAATCCAACAGTCCTAGGGGCTTCAGGAATGGACAAGGGAGCGGTCTTTACGGCAACGGCCTTAGCGGCTGCTTTTGGTTCTTTTATGATGGGGATTGTGGCCAAGTATCCGATTGCCATGGCGCCATCTTTAGGGATTAACGCCTTTTTCGCTTACTCAGTTTGTATCGGGATGAAGATTCCTTGGGAAACAACTTTGGCAGGTTCTTTTGTAGCGGCGGTTATTTTCGTGATTATTTCAGCGACTCCTTTGCGGGAAGCCGTGATTAACGCTATTCCCCGTGATTTGAAATTTGCTATTTCTGCCGGAATTGGGATGTTTATTGCCTTTATTGGCTTACAAGGTGGGGGCTTTGTCGTCAAAGATGCTTCTACTTTAGTAACTTTGGGAAGCTTTTCCGGGCAAACCTGGATGACTGTCATTGGTTTGATTGTGACAGCTATTTTGATGATTATCAATGTGCCAGGGGCCATTTTTATAGGGATGGTTATCGCCACGATTTTTGGCATTAGCACCGGTTTAATGCCCATGCCACACCACATCGTCTCAGCGGCCCCAAGTTTAGCACCAACTTTTGGGCAAGCCTTTACCCACCTTTCGGAAGTTAATTCTATTCAAATGGTAATTGTGGTCTTGACTTTTCTTTTGGTTTGTTTCTTTGATACAGCCGGGACTTTAGTTGGTTTAACCACTCAAGCTGGTATTACTAGCCGGGATGGGCGGATTCCACGGATTGGGAAGGCTTTGATTTCTGATTCAGTAGCGATGCTATTTGGTTCAATTTTAGGGACTTCACCTGCTGGAGCTTATGTCGAATCCTCAGCTGGGATTGCCGTGGGTGGTCGTTCTGGTTTGACTGCGGTGGTTACTGGGATTTTCTTTGTAATCGGGATGTTCTTCTCCCCACTTTTAACGGTTGTTTCTGGATATGTAACCGCACCGGCTTTGATTATTGTCGGGGTTTTAATGGCCGGTAACTTAGCGCGTATCGAATGGAATCAATTAGAGATTGCTATTCCTGCTTTCTTGATTATTGCGGGGATGCCCTTGACTTATTCCATTGCTGATGGTTTAGCATTAGGTTTTATCATGTATCCAATTACTATGTTGGCAGCTAAGCGTGGTAAGGAAGTTCCCGTCTTAATGTATGCTTTATTTTTTGTCTTTATTATTTTCCTTTGGGTTTTGAGTAAGGACTAAATCTTTTAGCCATAATTCGTAATCAGTGAAGATTACGAATTATTTTTTTACAGATATAAAGCAGGAAGTAGTACTTGTGCGTCCCTACGAAAATAGTGCCTTTTTATTTGGCTCAGTACGGAGGTGTTTTTCGTAAAGAAAAAACAGAGCTTTAAGCAAAGTTTATTTGCCTTATAGAGGATAAAAGATATACAAATATACATATATATTTGTATATAAATATATACTGTGCGTGGTGCTAGTTAAAAATTGTAAGATAAAAAGTCTAACATGGTGTAAACTCTTAAGTGATCAAACTATAGGAGTTGTTACATACCATGTTAGACCACTTAAATTTTAAAGAAAAACGCGCGACATTACTTTGAGAAAATTGCTCGTTTCTTGTATGCCAACCTATGTCCCACTAGCTTAAAATCTCGTAAGAGCAGTCATTTAGCACTAAATTCCGATACTGAGGTATTGACACTCATGCTTTACCAAAATGCAATTGGTGTTAATTCACAACGTAAATTTTATCGGGTATTTAGGACGTCTTTCCCAGAAAAGACATTATTAAGCCGTTCACGTTTTAATCGGCGTTCTCGTTAACTCTTACCGGTGCTTGCTATAATGCGTCGCAGATTAGTTGAAATTAGCGGACCTGGAGCTGACATTGCCATTATAGATAGCTTCCCGATGCCTTTATCAATGTCACATAGACGGTACACCACAAAAATTTTCAAGGATATTGCAGATGTCGGTAAAAACACGACAAAGAACGTAAAGTTCTACGGTTTTAAAGCTCATGTAATGACATCAGCTACAGGTATAGTTCTGAATTACAGTATCACCAAAGCATCAATTCATGATGTAAGGGTAGCACCTGAACTAATCGCTGAAAGGCCATGCAAGAATATCCTTGCGGATATGGGCTATATTGGTGAAGCTTATGCCAAGGATTTAGGCTATAATTTCTGGACCCCATATCGCTCTAATATGAAGGGTGCAAAGGGGCAAAATAGTTACGATTTAATTCGCTGTAGAGGTAAGATAGAGCGTTGTTTTTCGATTTTAAACAGTAATTATGACATCGAAAAGAATCGCGCCCGTTCTTTGACAGGTTTTCAAATTCTTTATTGATGTACAATTTAGGATTCTATGACTTGCCAATCAACTAGCACCACGCACAACCTTTATTATCATTTATAATAAGGGTGACATCTGTGTCAAACATTGGATTCTTTTTTATACTGCTGTAATCCACCTTATAAGATTTCATTTTATCTGCGTACGGAAAATCCTCTTTATTTCGTTTATAACTTTCAAGACACTCATCAAACGCCTTATGCGCTTCCTCACTCTTCACAATTTTGACCATTTGATAATGTTGATATCTGTCCACTGCGTAGATTCCTCCTATTAAAAGCACCCAAAAGGCCACTACTCCCGCTAAAGCTATTAATACTCTTTTTAACATAAAATCTTCCTTTCTTGGGCACCTTTAATATAGCAGACAATCAATTTATATATCAAAGAATTTATTCTTATAAACCTTGATATATAGGAACTTACGGATAATTAACTTATCTTATAATTTATGTATAGTCACGACTTTTTGTTATAATAACGTTTGCGTGAAACGACAAAAAAAGGCACCTCACATTACATGAAGTACCTCGGTCTTTATCTTAGAATCTTGCCCAACCTAAGGCGTGTTGTGCCGCCAAATTCAGTAAACTCCATTGACGGTCGTAGCCTGGTTGGAAGAAGAAGTCGGCCTCAGCCAAATCTTCCAAGCTTAATTTATGTTCAATCGCTAGTGATAAGACATTGGTTTGGGCGGTGATATCATCACTAGATAAGACTGCCCCACCTAAAATTTGGTGACTATCTGGATCAAAAGTTAAGCTGACGTATACTTTGGCATTGTCTTTTTCTGGAACGTATGCCGGACGTTTGGAATCTTCATAAAGTGAAGTCGCAATCTTCTTGCCAATTCTTCCAGCAGAAAAGGTGTTTAACCCTGCTGAAGCCCCGTGTAAGTCAAAGACACCAAATGCTGAAGAGCCCACCACTCCTTTAAATGGACGGGATGGCTTACTTTCAAAGAGGTGACTGGCAAGATACATGGCTTCACGGCGTGCGGTTGTTGCCAAAGCGACGGGCATGTGAGCTTGACCTGGGATGGACCATGGTAAGATAGCATCCCCAATTGCGTAAACATCAGGGAGATTAGTGCGCAAGTAAGCATCTGTTTGGATAAAGCCCCGATCAGTTAAATCAACGGTGCCCTCAAGCCATTTTGTATTTGGTTTAACTCCGGCTGCGACAATTACTAAGTCTGTATCAACTTGACCCTTGTCCGTCTTTATAGCTGTGACCTTACCATCCCCTTCAAAGGCTTCAATTTTAGCCCCTAAGACCTGGGTGACATGGTGCTTTTCAAGTTCAGCTGCGACAAGGTCTGCCAATTCATCGTTGACATAATTGCCCATTGGTTTGTCAATCATATCTAAGAGCGTGACATTACGCCCAGCATTGGCGAAGACTTCGACGGCTTCAATCCCGATATTTCCGGCCCCAATCACCGCAACATTCTTGATAGCGGGATTGTTCAAAGCAGATTTAATCTTGCCGGCCCAGTCATATCCACGCATGAGGTAGATATTTTCAAGGTCATTTCCTGGGACAGGTAGCGTTTGAGGGGTTACCCCAGAACTAAGAATTAACTTATCGTAGGAAACCTCTTCTTCTTGGTCAGTTAAAACGTCTTTAACGATTACTGTCTTCTTATCAGCGTTAATCTTTGTGACTTGGTGATTGTTGAAAATTCGCCCTCCCTTAGCTTCAAGGTCAGCAGGGGCGAAGTTTCGCACATCATCTTTAGCGGTTGCCTTATCTTCCAAGTACAACTGCATCCCGCAAGACATGAAAGAGACAAAATCACCCGCTTCATAGATTGTGACATCAACATTATCGTACTTGTCTAAAAGTTCAAGTGCGCTTTGGTGGCCACCATGTGAGGCTCCGACAATGATAACTTTTTGTTTTTCCATAATAAACACCTCTTAATCTTGACGAAAAAACATTGTTTACAACTTAAATATAGTTCTTCTCGAAAGCGATGTCAATTGTTTTCGTAAGACAGATTGCAAGAAATAAATTGAACAAATTATGAACGGTAATGCTCCATAAAGACTTCAAGTGGTGTTCGCCAGTTTAAACACTTGAGTGGCATCGTATT
>NZ_AZFH01000134.1:266-1246 GCF_001435735.1 Ligilactobacillus equi DSM 15833 = JCM 10991 | reverse complement strand
TAACCAATTGGATTTCTTCCATCGCTTCTTTTTACGTCTTGTTATGGTGTGCTTACCTTTATCATACCACATAAAACCTTTAATATTTTTCTAAAAATAAATGAGGATTTTATAAGAAACAAAAAAGTAGTGAACATCCAACTATCTTAGGTTGGATTATCCACTACTTAAGTAGACTATTCAGTTTTGTTAACTAGTCTTGTTCTTTTTTCTTTTTGGCACCAAAGCCCAAAAGCATTCCCATTCCAACAAGGGCGGCACCCAAGAGACCTGCTTGTTGACCATTTTCTTCACCAGTTTGTGGTAAAGTCTTCTCTTCTGTTACCTCAGTAACAGAAGCTGCTTGGTCTTTCTTAGCTTTTGCCATTTGACTAGCGCTAGTAGCATTGGCAGTTATGTTTAGGTTAGCAAGTTTAGACTTAGCATCCATAGTTTCTTGGGTTGAATCAGCATTGAAATCGACATTTGTTGCGTCAGTGTCTACGGCTTCGTCACTTAAATTGTTATCAAAGTCGGTATTATTTACAGTTGTATCTTTAACCCCAGTATTGGTGTTGTCACCATTTGGTTCTGTGATTGCACCGTTGTCAGACCCGGTATTCGTGTTATCGACACTTGGTTCTTCTGTTGCGCCGTTGTCAGATCCAGGGTTCGTGTTATCGACATTTGGTTCTTCCGTTGCACCGTTGCCAGATCCAGGGTTCGTGTTATCATCATTTGGTTCTTCCGTTGCACCGTTGCCAGATCCAGGGTTCGTGTTGTCACCACTTGGTTCTTCCGTTGCACCGTTGTCAGACCCGGTATTCGTGTTATCGACACTTGGTTCTTCTGTTGCACCGTTGTCAGATCCAGGGTTCGTGTTGTCACCATTTGGTTCTTCCGTTGCACCGTTGCCAGATCCAGGGTTCGTGTTGTCACCATTTGGTTCTTCTGTTACACCGTTGTCAGACCCAGGATTCGTGTTGTCACCATTTGGTTCC
>NZ_AZFH01000134.1:0-138 GCF_001435735.1 Ligilactobacillus equi DSM 15833 = JCM 10991 | reverse complement strand
CCGTTGTCAGATCCAGGGTTCGTGTTGTCACCATTTGGTTCTTCCGTTGCACCGTTATCAGATCCAGTATTCGTGTTATCATCATTTGGTTCTTCCGTTGCACCGTTGCCAGATCCAGGGTTCGTGTTGTCACCACTT
>NZ_AZFH01000133.1:586-1108 GCF_001435735.1 Ligilactobacillus equi DSM 15833 = JCM 10991 | reverse complement strand
CCAGAGAAGGTTACATCTTTATCAAAGTCATCAACATAAGTTAAAGAATCAACCATTGCGTGGTTTTCTTCTAAGCGTTGACCGTTAAGGGTGTAAGAAACAGTATCACCTTGGATCACAGTTTTTTCAGAGTCATTAACAACCTTAGTTAAGCCATCAACAGTTTCTCGTCCGACAGTTACAACCTTAGAAGCTTGTGGCGTAATAGGCTTGTAAGTTACGGTTTCAACAGTATTACTGTTTTGTTTTGCCTTGTTGTGGTATTCAATAAAGGTATTCTTAACCACACCGTAACCTTGACGATTAACTTCAATTAATGTTTGGAATTGAACTTGTTGGTCTTTGTTATAGTTGTTAAGAATGTCCTTAAATGCCTTAGTAGCAAAAACAGTTACAACAGAATCCTTATCATTGTAATTGTAGTCAAAGTAACGAGAAATATCAGTATTCTTAGTTACCTTTTGCCCATTACCAAGGTCAATGTCTGTTAATGCGTATACGTACCAGTGGTTGTTAAAGTTG
>NZ_AZFH01000133.1:0-576 GCF_001435735.1 Ligilactobacillus equi DSM 15833 = JCM 10991 | reverse complement strand
ACTCCATGAATCAGTATCAAACTTGTAATTCTTAGGAAGAATTGAAGATTTAAGCGCGTAAGTTACAACGTGACCGAAACCAACTTCTTGTTGGTCAAGAGACTTAGGATTACCAAGATTTTCAATTACATCCTTCTTAGGATCCAAGTTGTATACATAGTTCTTAACCATGTTTGTCTTGTAGACGTTACCTGCGTTCACTTGTTGAGCGGTGTTGTCAATTTCAGTACCATTCTTCAAGCCAGACTTAGGTGTTGCGTAGAAGACTACATTAAGCTTTTGTCCACCAAAAGTTGAAATTAACTTAGCAGCTTCCTTAGCTGTAACCTTAAATGAGCCTTTCTTGTCATCAAATTGTACATTAAATTGTTTTGTAACGTCGTTACCTTTACCGTCTAAAACAGTAATTAAGTCTTTGTCAACGTCTACCTTAGTTTCATCGAAATCATCTGAGAAGGAGAATTCACGACCAGAAGTTTCTGATGAAAGGGTAGTACCTGCCATGTCTGATAAATCCCACGTCATGGAGTATTTCAACGTATCACCAACTAAAACATTAGTTCCGTTGATATCTTC
>NZ_AZFH01000132.1:0-947 GCF_001435735.1 Ligilactobacillus equi DSM 15833 = JCM 10991 | reverse complement strand
GACGGTCATGGTTACAAGACTAATACAGTTACTAACCACGTTGAACCTAACCCTGCTCCAGTTAAAGTTGTTGTCAACTCTGATGGCACTAACATTGATAAGACTTCTGTTTCTCACGGGCAAACTGTAACTTACACTGGTACTTGGGACTTATCCGAATTAGCAAATCACGTATTTACTAAGGAAGAATTAAGCCACAACTGGTCATTCGATGATGACTACGACCAAACTAAGATTACAGCTAACCAAAAGACTTTGAAGGTTACTGACAAGTCTGGTAAGGACATTACAAGTCAATTAGATGTTAACTGGAATGACAAAGACGGTAAGTGGGTTGTTACTCCTAAAGACAAAGCTAAGTTCTTAGAAGCCTACAAAGGTCAAAAGCTTACTGTTTCATTCAATTCTGTTGTTAAGGCTGATGCTACTGGTGATTTAACTAACACTATGAACCAGGTCAACGACGACCAAGGCTACAAGACCAACACGGTTACTAACCATGTTGAAAATGATCCTAAGCCTGTTAAAGTAGTTGTTAACTCTGATGGTACAGATATTGACAACACCACAGTAAGTCATAACCAAGAAGTAACTTACACTGGTACATGGGACTTATCTGAATTAGCAAACCACAAGTTTACTAAGGATGAATTAGCTAAAGCTTGGACATTCGATGATGACTACGACCAAACTAAATTAGATGTTGATCTTAAAGTTAAGGACGCTATTACGTTGACTGATGCTAAAGGAAACAATATCTTCGATCAAGTAACGCTTGCTTGGAGTGAAAAGGGTGGTTCATGGTCTATCTCCCCTACTGACAAAGCTAAGTTCTTAGAAACTTACAAAGGTCAAAAACTTACTGTAAGTTTCAAGGCTACTGTTAAGGGCGATGCTACTGGCACTATTGCTAACACTATGAGCCAAACAAATGAAGATCATGGTTA
>NZ_AZFH01000020.1:0-7751 GCF_001435735.1 Ligilactobacillus equi DSM 15833 = JCM 10991 | reverse complement strand
CCCTGTTAAGCTTTTTTTGCGAATTTTCAAATATTACGAACTAGCAAATCGCGTATGTAATTTAAGTTTTCAAGGAGTTCCATATTACTCACTCTCTTTAATTTTTTTCGTTATTAAAATGATACAACAAAGAGTGACGATATGGGACTCCTTTTTAATATTTTTCTCATAAAACACAAAAAACTGCAGACACCTATATTAGGAATCCACAGCATCTCGTAAAGAACCTTTTTGGTTATATTCTCTATCCATTGTTTGCTACGAAAAAACTCCCAGAAAATTTGGGAGCTTTACGGTAATTATTATCTTTATTTAGGGAGGATGTAGTTAGCTTAGACTAACTGAATATCTTTACTTTTGATAAAGTCAATTAAAGTTTGAACTTCATCGCGGACATCGCGATAGACCAAATGATGTATATTGTCATAGGCTTCTAGAGCATCTTCTTCAACTGCAAAAAAACGATCCAGGATTTCTGAAATTTGTTCGCTAATAACTTGATTTTGGCTATATTTTATCCGCATCAAAGTTAATTCTTGGTAAGCTTGCATCAGAAAAATTCGGCATGATTCTTCTGAATACAGCGTACTTTGACTGTTTTCTAATTGGTGAATCACCTTTTGAAACATGGCGTCTCCCCCTTAGACTAAGGCCAACTTTTCATCAGTTGATAAAACTTCATTCATCCGACCTGACTTGAAAGCTTGCATATCAAAAGTAGTGTAATTGAAGCCAAGTTTCCGTAAAGTAGCGGAGATTTCATCCTTCTTGTCCCACGCATCTTGCAAGTCTGTTTCAGGCAATTCAACCCGTGCCAAATCACCGTGGCAACGAACACGAACCGTTTTGTAACCTAAATCTTCACGTAGATATTTTTCACTAGCAAAAACCCGGTTAACAGCAGTTTGGGTTAAGCGTGTACCGTATGGGAAGCGTGAAGCAACACTACATGAAGCCACTTTATTCCAGTTAACAATACCATTTTCCTTAGCCAAAATCCGAATATCCGCCTTGTAAAGATCTGCTTCTTGTAAGAAAGAACGCACTCCTTCTTCATCACGAGCAATTAAACCAGGACGGAAGTCTTCGTTATCATCCATAATCATCCCATCAGCTATAGTGGTAAAGCCATCAGCAGCGACAGCGTCTTTGATAGTCTTGTAGAGTAATTTCTTACTGTAGTACCAACTCTTAGGGGTGTTAGCAGCAATTTTAGCATCAGCTAACTCACTCATTTCTAAACCTAAGACTTGAGCACCCATATCATTAGCTAAATCAACAGCCTTATTGAATTCATCATCTAAGAATAATTCCGAATTCATCACCACTGCTAAAACTTTGTCACTTCCCAAAGTGTCTAAGGCAATCTTTAACAGGTAGGTTGAGTCAATACCACCAGAATAAGCAATCACCAAATTATCTAATTGCGCCAACTTATCAATTAAAATACTTTCTTTAACCTCCAAAGAAGTCATAAAAATCATCTCCAATTTTGTAATTAACGTGGCCTAGTATAAATAATTTTCTGAAAAGAAAAAATAGCGATTGTTGCTAACATTTGATACTATCATTTATTTTTCAAAAATCACGTTTTATACTTACAATTATTTTCTTTTATTTAGCCACATATTCCTGGAGACATTCATAATCTTTAATTAATATTTTTTGATGAAGAATTTCAATGATACCTTCTTCTTTCAGATGATGAATGATACGATTAACCGAATTTCTAGTAGAAATTCCACAAAAGCCAGCAATGTCTTCATTAGTCACTAAAAAATCAATTAAAGTTCCATTTCTATGAGGTTTTCCAAAAAGGCGCGTAAGCTTATACAAAAGCGCACAAACTGCACCTGTTTTTCCATTCATCGTCATAGTCTGAAGAGATTCAATATTTTCAGATAACTTCAAACGGTAGTAGTCTCTGACATAAGCCTGAAGTAATTCATCATTTGCTACATAATTCCAAAAAGTTGTTCGTGGTAAACGATAAAAATGGGCTTCTTCTGATTCTACACGAATATTAAAAGGTGAAGAAGTGTATTTAGAAACTTCATCTTTTAAAAGCGAAACAATATCAGGCGAAACAATGTAAGAAAGGTTAAATTCTCGCCCATCAGGTAAGATAACACTGGTTTTAGCTACCCCATCCTTCAAAATATAGATATAAGACTCATCTAATCCATGGTAGGACAGATAAGAGTGACGCTTTTTTTCAATCAAAGGAATGTGCTTGTCTTCTAAAAAACTTAATAAGTAATCAATTTTCATAAATCTAACTCCATCTAACTATCAAAATTTTTACCTAAGTTTCCCTTAACTTGAATATTCAAATTAAATTATAGTGATTTGGCGAACTTATGGCAATCCTTTTTACTTTTTACCGGTAAGAAAGCACTGATTTTTCTTTTATCTACTTTATTATTCTTAAAATACGACTATAAAAATACGGCAATTTAGCCTTTATGGTGCTAACATTTGTTAACAACAATGGTGATTTCTTGAAAAAATTTTTCAAATTATACTTTCCCTTGTGAAAAAATGACATGAAGGAGTCGTTAAAATGAGTGTAATCACGAAAGAAAAAGTTGCACATGAACATGAAAAAATGGTCAAAGTTGATCTTCCTTATGATAAGGGCACAATTACAGCCGAAATTCCCGAAGACAACTTTGCTGGCCTTTTAGAGTCTAAAGCTGAGGATTTTTCCAACCCACTTTCAGAAAAAGAAACTGTGGAAAAGTCTATGGATAATCCTATTGGCAGTCCTAAGCTTGAAGAACTCGCAAAAGGAAAGAAGAATATCGTCTTAATTTCCTCAGACCACACCCGGCCTGTTCCTTCACACATTATTACCCCCATTATTTTGAGAAGAATTCGTTCCGTTGCCCCAGACGCTCGGATTCGTATTTTAGTTGCGACTGGTTTCCACCGTCCATCTACGCACGAAGAATTAGTGGCTAAATACGGGCAAGAAATTGCCGATAACGAAGAAATTGTGATGCACTTCTCACAAAAAGATGAAGATATGGTCAAAATTGGCCAACTTCCTTCTGGTGGGGACTGCATTATCAACAAGGTTGCTGCAGAAGCTGACCTTTTGATTTCAGAAGGCTTTATTGAATCACACTTCTTTGCTGGCTTTTCAGGGGGACGTAAGGCGGTTCTTCCTGGAATCGCTTCATACAAGACCATTATGGCTAACCACTCTGGAGAATTTATCAATTCTAAGGAAGCCCGGACCGGAAACTTACATCATAACTTGATTCACCAAGATATGGTTTATGCAGCACGAACGGCTAAGTTAGCCTTTATTGTAAACGTTGTCTTAGATGGTGACAAAAAAATTATCGGTTCTTTTGCTGGTGATATGGAAGCGGCTCACAAGGTTGGTTGTGACTTTGTCGAAAGCTTAGCTACCGTTAAGAAAATTCCATGTGATATCGCCATCTCTACCAATGGTGGTTTCCCCTTGGATCAAAATATTTATCAAGCAGTTAAAGGAATGACCGCTGCAGAAGCTACTAATAAAGAAGGTGGCGTCATTATCATGGTTGCAGGGACTCGCGATGGACACGGTGGCGAAGGCTTCTACCACAATTTGGCCGACTATGATGACCCTAACCAATTCTTACAAAAGGCCATCAACACACCACGTTTGGAAACTATTCCTGATCAATGGACATCCCAAATTTTGGCCCGGATTTTGGTACACCACCATGTTATTTATGTTTCTGACCTCGTGGATCCAGAATTAATCGAAGACATGCACATGGAATTAGCCACTAGCTTTGACCAAGCGCTCCAAAGAGCCTTCGAAATCGAAGGTGAAGATGCTCAAGTCACCGTTATCCGTGATGGCTTGTCCGTTATCGTCAAATAGGAGGGAACTATGGAAACACGCGAAATTCTTCTGGCCTTTCAACGTGGAGAACTCTCTTTAAAACAAGCTCAAGCATCCCTCCAAGGCTTTAGTGATTTGGGCTTTGCCAAGGTTGATACCGCCCGCAAACAAAGAAACGGTTACCCTGAGGTTATTTACGGTCAAGGTAAGAGCCAGGAACAAATTTGTGAAATTATGGCGGCTTTAAAAGATGAAACGAGCCCAATCTTAACCACTCGAGTTGATGCCATAAAGGCAGAATTTCTCAAAGCGCGTTTCCCACAAGGCCAATACTTTGAAACGGCCCATTGCTTTGTTTTGAATCCTCAAAAAGAAGTTGCCAGTGATAACTACATTGCCATCGTTACTGCAGGAACTTCTGATTTATCTGTAGCAGAAGAAGCAGCCGTTACCGCCCAACAATTTGGAAACCGGGTGGAAAAAATCTACGATGTCGGCGTCGCAGGTATTCACCGGCTTTTTAACCACTTAACTTTGATTCAAAAAGCTCGTGTCGTTATTGTCATTGCTGGAATGGAAGGCGCCTTAGCTAGTGTCGTGGGAGGCTTAGTTTCAGCACCCGTCATTGCGGTACCTACTAGTATTGGTTATGGCACCAATTTTCAAGGCTTAACTGCTCTTTTATCTATGCTTAACTCCTGTGCTTCTGGCGTTAGCGTAGTTAATATTGATAATGGTTTTGGAGCGGCCTATAACGCTAGTCTGATTAACCACATGAAAGGATAAACTATGGCAGATATCTTATTTTTAGAACCCTTTTCCGGCCTAAGTGGTGATATGCTAAACGGGTTACTCTTAGATTTAGGCGCTGACTTTCAGGAAGTTCAAACTGAATTAACCAAGTTACACCTTCCTGAATTTACTGTCAGTTTCCAGCGTAACAGTCATTCTAGTATTTACGGTGGAAATTTCGAGGTTCATTTAACTAACCATGTTCACAAAGACCAAGGTTTAAGTCATCACTATGAACATGAACATCACCATAATCATAAACACGAACATCATCACGAAATACGCAATTTAGCGGCGATTAATGACATTCTTGACCAAAGTGACCTTTCGGCTGACGTCAAGGAACATAGTAAAAATGTTTTCTTCGACATTGCCCAAGCCGAAGCAAGAGTTCACCACGTGAGTTTAGATGAGATTCACTTTCATGAGGTAGGAGCAACTGATTCAATTGTTGACGTCGTTGCTTTCTTCATCGCCTTTGAAAAACTCGGTATTAAACGTGTCTACACCACAGCAGTTACTGATGGTACTGGTTTTATTCAAGTGGCTCATGGTAACATGCCTGTCCCCGTTCCGGCTGTTATGCAATTACGGCAAAACACCAACCTAATTTACCGTCAAGACTCTGAGATTCACACGGAATTGGTAACACCAACTGGTTTAGCTATTTTAAAGGAACTTAAACCAATCACTAGTATTCCTGAACACCTACAAGTAGAAAAAATCGGTTATGGTTTTGGGAAACGTCAGACAGGTAAGCTTAATGCTTTACGTGGAAGTCTGGCCACCTTAAAGCATAGTCACGAGGAAATTAACACCACCCAAGACCAAATTGCCAAACTCGAAGTCAATCTTGATGATCAAAGTCCCGAAGAACTCGGTTATATCTTTGATTTACTGCTCGAAGCCGGTGCTTTGGATGTCTTTTGGACCAACATTATAATGAAGAAAAATCGGCCGGCAGTTTTATTAACAGTTTTGTGTCAAACTCAGGAGCAAGCTAAATTTAGGCAGCTCCTCTGGGAACACACCACGACTCTAGGCGTAAGAAGTCAAGTCATGACCCGCACCAAAGCTACCCGCCATTTTGAAAAAATCACCACCCCTTTCGGTGAAATCACCGTTAAAGTTGGAATGCTCGGCTCACAAGTTAAACGTAGCCTCGAATATGATGACTGCGCCCGCATTGCGCGGAAATACCAGCTTCCTATTCACAATGTTTATCAAAAATTACAACCATATTTGCAAGGAGAACTTAAGTAATGTTACACAATTTGATTGCTGAATTTTTAGGAACCGCCCTCATGATTATGTTTGGGGTCGGGGTTCACTGCGACGAAGTTTTACAAAAAACTAAATATAAAGGTTCTGGTCACACCTTTGCCATTACCACTTGGTCCTTTGGGATTACCGTTTGTCTTTTCATTTTCGGTGGGGTCTGCATTAACCCTGCTATGGCTTTATGCCAAGCTATCTTAGGAATGATTCCTTGGTCTAGCTTCATTCCTTACGTCATTGCCGAATTTTTAGGGGCACTTTTAGGTGCTTGCTTAGTTTACTTTATGTATGCTGATCACTTTACGGCCTCAGAAGGTAAAATTGACCAAATCGCCATCCGCAACATCTTCTCTACCAACCCTAACTGCCGTAACTTACCCCGTAACTACATGGTCGAAGTTATTGCTACCACAATTTTCTTAACTGGAATTTTAGCCATTGCAACTGCTTGGCCAAAGATGTTACCTGTCGGTGTCGGTCTTTTAACTTGGGCCGTCGGAATGGGCCTTGGGGGGACTACTGGTTTCGCCATGAACCAAGCACGTGACTTGGGACCTCGTTTAGCTTACCAATTGTTACCAATTAAAAACAAAACTAATAACGACTGGCAATATGGCTTGATTGTTCCCGGGACAGCTCCTTTTGTCGGGGCTTTAATCGCTGCTGCCTTTGCCCACTTCTACTTAGGAATCTAATCTACAAAATAGGGAGATAATATGAAGAGAAATATAATTAAAGATGCAATTCCATATTACTTGGCCTGCTTAGGGCTTCATTTCATCGCCCTTTTATGTCTGGTCAACGCTGCCATCCACTACCCTAAACTCTGGGGATTAGGACTCGTAGCTTATTCACTAGGATTACGGCACGCCTTTGACGCTGACCACATCGCCGCCATTGACAATACTGTGCGGAAATTAGTTCATGCAAAACATCGGTCAACTGGGGTCGGTTTCTTCTTTTCTTTAGGCCACTCCACCGTTGTTTTCTTGATGGCTGTAATTATTGGTTTTTCCGTTAAGTGGGCTAAAATACAAATGCCTTTCTTCCAAGCAGTTGGGGGAAAAATCGGAGCCTGTGTCTCCGGGACCTTTTTACTTGTAGTTGCAGCTTTTAACTTTATTATTTTATTGAGCTTACTAAAATCCGTCAAAGCAATGAAGGCTGGACAAGTCCAACAAGATGTTCTTGAAGATTTATTATTATCACGAGGATTTATTGCATCTTTAGTTAAGCCACTTTTCAAAGTTATCTCTAAAGAATGGCAAATGTATCCTACTGGTTTTCTTTTTGGATTAGGCTTTGACACGGCAACAGAAATTGCTCTTATCGCCCTTTCTGCTGGAGCTGCTAAAGCTAGTCTACCTTTAAGCGGAATTCTATCTTTGCCTTTGTTATTTGCAGCAGGGATGTGTCTTATGGACACTACCGATTCTGTTATGATGTCCGGTGCTTATAATTGGGCCTTTGAAGCGCCTTTACGCAAAATTTACTATAATGTAACTGTCACCACAATTTCCATTGTAGCGGCCTTCTTTATCGGAGCTTTGGAATTAATCCAAGTAGCCTTAGAATCTAACCCAACCAGTGGTTTCTGGGCTTGGATTCAAGCACTTGATCTTGGTAATCTTGGTTTATGGCTATTCTTCTTATTTGCCGTTCTATGGATTGTAACCTCCCTAATCTACAACCACAATAAGAAAAAATTTTCTGTATAGGAAAAGAGCTTCTGTGTGTATGGTATATGTCTATAACCACACCGGAAGCTCTTTTTGTTTATGGTCAACTACCCCCGAACAAGTTCGGGGGCTTGTAACTCACGACACTTGCGTGTCAG
>NZ_AZFH01000131.1:0-1124 GCF_001435735.1 Ligilactobacillus equi DSM 15833 = JCM 10991 | reverse complement strand
CCAGAGAAGGTTACATCTTTATCAAAGTCATCAACATAAGTTAAAGAATCAACCATCGCGTGGTTTTCTTCTAAACGTTGACCGTTAAGAGTGTAAGAAACAGTATCGCCTTGGATAACGGTCTTACCAGAGTCATTAACAACTTTAGTCAAGCCATCGATAGTTTCTTGGCCAACAGTTACAACTTTAGAAGCTTGTGGCGTAATAGGCTTGTAAGTTACAGTTTCAACAGTATTACTGTTTTGTTTTGCCTTGTTGTGGTATTCAATAAAGGTATTCTTAACCACACCGTAACCTTGACGATTAACTTCAATTAATGTTTGGAATTGAACTTGTTGGTCTTTGTTATAGTTGTTAAGAATGTCCTTAAATGCCTTAGTAGCAAAAACAGTTACAACAGAATCCTTATCATTGTAATTGTAGTCAAAGTAACGAGAAATATCAGTATTCTTAGTTACCTTTTGCCCATTACCAAGGTTAATGTCTGTTAATGCGTATACATACCAGTGGTTATTGAAGTCATCACGCTTATCTAAGTGATCTTCCATACTCCATGAATCAGTATCAAACTTGTAATTCTTAGGAAGAATTGAAGATTTAAGCGTGTAAGTTACAACATGGTTGAAACCAACTTCTTGTTGGTCAAGAGACTTAGGATTACCAAGATTTTCAATTACATCCTTCTTAGGATCTAAGTTGTATACATAGTTCTTAACCATGTTTGTCTTGTAGACGTTACCCGCATTCACTTGTTGAGCGGTGTTGTCAATTTCAGTACCATTCTTCAAGCCAGACTTAGGTGTTGCGTAGAAGACTACATTAAGCTTTTGTCCACCAAAAGTTGAAATTAACTTAGCAGCTTCCTTAGCTGTAACCTTAAATGAGCCTTTCTTGTCATCAAATTGTACATTAAATTGTTTTGTAACGTCGTTACCTTTACCGTCTAAAACAGTAATTAAGTCTTTGTCAACGTCTACCTTAGTTTCATCGAAATCATCTGAGAAGGAGAATTCACGGCCAGAAGTTTCTGATGAAAGGGTAGTACCTGCCATGTCTGATAAGTCCCATGTCATGGAGTATTTCAACGTATCACCAACTAAAACATTAGTTCCGTTGATATCTTC
>NZ_AZFH01000130.1:0-232 GCF_001435735.1 Ligilactobacillus equi DSM 15833 = JCM 10991 | reverse complement strand
AGGCATGAAGTTAGGTGATGTAGATCAAAAAACTGGTGAAGTAACAGTCGATGTACCAACCGGAACCCTATCCGGTAGTTATGATGTTCCCGTAACAGTAACCTACCCAGATGGAACAAAGGATCAAACAACAGTTAAAGTAAACGTTAAGGACAACGTCCAATACCAAGCAACCGCCAAGGATGATGTAACCACAGGTTTAGGTCAAACTCCAACAGCTGAATCAGTAATT
>NZ_AZFH01000129.1:0-225 GCF_001435735.1 Ligilactobacillus equi DSM 15833 = JCM 10991 | reverse complement strand
TTTACACATCTTTCCTGGTTCATCATGAATAACATCTCGTTGTTCAAATTGATCTAGGATCTTATTGCGTTTTCCCGATAACTTTTTCTTTTTTGGAGTGCGACGAGTAGGCACGGTTTTCTCAATTACCACAGTAGTTTCATCCTCTTCTGTGGCCAGATTTTCAAGCTCCTCATCGGATAAAAGTGATATTTGGCCGTCGGCCAATTTTTCAGTTTTTTTTCC
>NZ_AZFH01000128.1:0-204 GCF_001435735.1 Ligilactobacillus equi DSM 15833 = JCM 10991 | reverse complement strand
ATAGCCATTTGGGGACGGCAAGACTCTGTCCCGCCCCGACCAAGGTTTATGCCTTGATCTTTTTTAGTTCACTTCAATTAACTTTGTAGCCGAAATTGCTTTCTTTATTTTGCCAGCTCTTTTTCGTGCTAGGCTTTCTTTGTACTTCACGTGATGAGTAGGATTAATTGCCCAATCTAAGATGTTTTTGCTTGCATTAAAATC
>NZ_AZFH01000127.1:0-215 GCF_001435735.1 Ligilactobacillus equi DSM 15833 = JCM 10991 | reverse complement strand
CAAGGCATAAACCTTGGTCGGGGCGGGACAGAGTCTTGCCGTCCCCAAATGGCTATAAGAGTTGGTGTGTGCGTATCACTCTGAGCGTGCAAAACGAGTGCGATACACCAACGGAGAGTCCGCAAGGACTACTGCAACTATCCTCGTGATAGTTGTGCATTGCCTAAACGTCTTTTAGTATCATGGCAGTATCTGACTGCCAGTGCTAGAAGCTC
>NZ_AZFH01000126.1:0-209 GCF_001435735.1 Ligilactobacillus equi DSM 15833 = JCM 10991 | reverse complement strand
TCTTTAGGATTTTTCCGTTTTTCTAACTCCTTAATACGGTCAATAACGGTATCAATCGGTAGCTTTACTTTCTTTAATTGGTATAACTCCTTATCAATCGCAATCAACTTATTATAAACTGTTCTGGCGACATCAGAATTACGTTTAATGATGACTTTTTGTTGAGAAGATGGATAAATTCTAACTTTTAATCCATAGTGATAACTAAG
>NZ_AZFH01000019.1:0-293 GCF_001435735.1 Ligilactobacillus equi DSM 15833 = JCM 10991 | reverse complement strand
GAATACTGGTACTCTCCCGGTATTACTCCGACAATAAGTCATGCGGATTCAACTTCCGATTCTCGATTTTACGAACAACTGTATAAGGTAAAAAACGGTTCTAGCATTCTTTACAAAAACGCTATCAAGTCAAACGATGGTACTGTGTATGACGCCAAGTTAGTATTTGATGATGTTGGAGAAACGCCCGATGAATACCGGTACATTGGATTGGCAGTTGATATAAACAATCGTAGCGCTTTTCTTTTAGGTTTTGAAAACCTATATAATTATCACACGGAAGGACATTGGGA
>NZ_AZFH01000125.1:0-256 GCF_001435735.1 Ligilactobacillus equi DSM 15833 = JCM 10991 | reverse complement strand
GTTTCAACAGTATTACTGTTTTGTTTTGCCTTGTTGTGGTATTCAATAAAGGTATTCTTAACCACACCGTAACCTTGACGATTAACTTCAATTAATGTTTGGAATTGAACTTGTTGGTCTTTGTTATAGTTGTTAAGAATGTCCTTAAATGCCTTAGTAGCAAAAACAGTTACAACAGAATCCTTATCATTGTAATTGTAGTCAAAGTAACGAGAAATATCAGTATTCTTAGTTACCTTTTGCCCATTACCAAGGT
>NZ_AZFH01000124.1:0-339 GCF_001435735.1 Ligilactobacillus equi DSM 15833 = JCM 10991 | reverse complement strand
CGAGCCTCCGAGACTACTTTATACGTGGTATCTAGGTATTTATCTGTCATTTTACCCTTGCGGGTAACTCTTTTATCAAAATCAACCGCTCGTTGACTTTTACGCTTTTGGTATTCTAAGTGACAGTATTTATCATAAATATCAACTTTGTTGATTAGGCAACATCTAAAGAACATAACACTATCTAGTCCTTCTTTTGACCATACGCATGGTCTCGAACTATCTCTTTCAGCAACCCAATGACTTATACGTGCTTCTGTTGAGTCACCACAATAATTTTCATCTCGAATATTATCTATCTGTTTACTGTTTCTTAGCAGATAGTTAAAGCTTTTAGTA
>NZ_AZFH01000123.1:0-225 GCF_001435735.1 Ligilactobacillus equi DSM 15833 = JCM 10991 | reverse complement strand
ACCAGTTTGACGATATCCATCACGGTAAAAATAAACTTGCCCATTCTCGTTCATAAGTCCGTTATACTTTTGACCGTTTCCGTGGAAATACCCTGACCAAGTGTCAGTATATTTTCCTTCACCATTTTCTTGATTAGAGAAGCGTAAAACGTATTGATAGGTATGGCCTTGATTATATGCAGGAAGATCCATAAAGGTGACTGAAAAGCCACTTTCATTAGCGTC
>NZ_AZFH01000018.1:0-18997 GCF_001435735.1 Ligilactobacillus equi DSM 15833 = JCM 10991 | reverse complement strand
AATTTCAGTCCCATCATATATGGAAGTTCAACTTGTGGCATATACTTTCACCTCTTTTCTTAATTACCATTATATCATTATTTATGATAAAATAAAAGTAAATGATAAGTTATGAGGTAATTACTAATGAGTAAAATAAAAGATGCCGTTTACGCCCGTGGTTATATTTATAATTTCCATTTCCACCTAATTTGGGTAACAAAGTATCGTCACCAAACATTTACTACTCCGGTGTTAGTTAGTGAAATGAAAAACATTCTTCAACGAATTGCAGACCTTAATGAAATTACAATTGAGAAAATGGAAATTATGCCCGACCACGTGCATATGTTAATCGGTTTTGCACCCAAGCACTCTGCAACCAATGTTGTTAAAGCCCTAAAAGGTGGTAGTGCAAGGTTATTCTTAGCTAAGCATCCAGAAATACGAAAATCCCAATACTGGGGAGGTAATCTTTGGTCACGTAGTTATTACATGAGTACTTTAGGTAATATGAGTAAAGAAGTCGTAGAAAAGTACATTTCTGAACAACGTACAACAAAAAGCAATGCAGGACGTCCAAAAACAAAAAAATAGCACCTTTCGGTGCTGATACTAACGCATTCCTCCCACGATTAAAATCGTGGAATTCCTGCTTTATTTTTCATTGAAAAGGCAAAATTCAAGGGAGATCAAGTGGCCTTTTTAGGAGCTAATGACTTGTCAGCTGGGGACTACACGTGCTACGGTGGCGGTTTCCCAATCAAAGTTGATGGTGTTGGTACGGTAGGAGCTGTGATTGTTTCCGGGCTCAAAGACTTCGAAGACCATGATTTAGCCTATCAAGCTTTGTTAGGGATGAAGGCATAAACTTAGGGTCGGTCTGCGGATTGACTTTTTATCATTAAGAGTTTTTCTACGTCTAGAGAGTAAGCGAGCTAGAAGACAACATAATGCTAAAATACAAATGGCTTGGATACCTTATTTTTTAGTAGACTTTCCATGTTATCAACCAGAAAGGCATACAGTAGATAAATTTTCTACTTAGGATAATTAAAAACACTATGTTGGCTAATTAATCAACATAGTGTTTTTTGTGTTGTGTTCATCACCATTACATCAAAATACCAGTTAGATTATAAATCGCATTGTAAAGCAACTTGTCGGCGGGAATATCTTCTTGTACCTGGAAGTAGGACTTTTGACTTGCAAGAATGGGGTAAAAGCCTGCCAAGTAAATTAACAACTGGGTGAGAAAGATTTCTCGTTGCATTTGCCGCCCGGTCGGAAACACTTGTTGGCAAAGTTGGCTTAGTAGTGTGAAGAACGACTGACTACTCTCTTGGAAACTAGTGAGGTGTTCAGGGGTGCTTTGCGGTTCAATCAAAGTTTTTTGAAGGGTTAAGAGGCGCAAGAAGGTGGGGTGTCGAAGTAATACTTGTGTTAGTAATTGGCAGAAACGGTTGCGGGTAACGCGATTTTGTTCAGCGGCAAAAATTTGGGCAATTTCTGCTTGTACTTGTTGATATTCCTGTCCTAGGATAGCCAGGAAAATATCTCCTTTAGTGGGGTAGTAGGTGTAAATGGTTGCTCGTGAGAGGGTCGTTGCCTCGGCAATAGTTTTGATACTTATTTTTTCGTAGTTTTGTTTTTTAAATAGTTTGCGACTGGCTTTGAGGATTTCTTCTAGTCGCAAATCAATTTGCTTTTGAGTTCGTGCTCGTTGGAAACGCATAGAATCAACTCCTTCAGCCTAAGTTTAGCTTTTAAAAGTCTAAGTGTCAATTAATAAAATACATAATGTTGACTATTCTGGAACCAGAAAAAATCAGGCTGATCCTGACTTTTAAATATTAGTTATTAGTTTCGATGGTGCGCGAGATAGTAATCAAATCGTCTTGGTTTTCTCCCATTGTGTGGTTAATAATTTCAAAATAAGACACAGCGATCGCATTTTGAGGCATAACTAAGTGAGCATTGTGCCCAGTGGCGATAAAATTATCGGCTATTTCATAGAAACTTTCTAAGAGGAGACCTTGTTGTTGAGCATCTAAACCAGAAAAGGCTTCATCCATGATGATGATTCGCGGTGCTTGGTCGCAGGACATCTTTTCTTGGTCCAACGAGAGCACAATCGTTAATGGTTCCAGAATGGCCCGACTTCTTTGGCCTTCAGAGAAGGTCTTGAGTTTGCGGTCGGTTAAATCTTCCATTTTATCGGAAGCTCCCTTACGCTTGAAGCGAATCTTAAAGTTAAACCACTTTTTATAATCGAACATCCGGTAGAATTCGGTCATCAAAACTTCTTGAGGTTGATCAACGTTTTCGACGATGATTTCCCACAGCTGATGCATCAAACGGTCCACAGCATCACGAACCACCGGGGCATCTGCTTGTTGATCACCAAAGGCCGTGAGGTAAGAAGAACGATACTCTGGGCGCGCTTCAAAGACTGTATAAAAGGAGATATGCTCACTTTGTTCCTTAGCTTTCATGGATTGGCTGATTTGTTTGGTTAATTGACGCGCTTTGTCAACAGTGAAGCGAATTAAATCAAAGACATGAGATGTATAGAGCTGTTCACCGAGTTTTTGAACTTCATTATCCGCCGTGACGGAGTAAGATTCAACCATGCCATTGATTTGGGTTTCTAATTCCGGCAGGGACATAACCTTATCATAACGTTGATAGGTAACGGTCTTAATATTTTGCAATTCATACAAGGTATCTGCAATGTTGCTATTGCTAGATTCAAAACTCTTAAAAGTTAACTCACTTTGTTCCACGTGATATTCAGCACTGGCATTAATTTCGGTGAAGGAAATCGCTAACAGATTAGCCTTATTTTGATTATTATTCTTTAAATCATTTGCTGAAGCTTGGCTGACTGCCTCATCTAAATGAAGGGTTTCAAGTAATTCTTCAAGTTCCAAGAAGTCATCACTGAGCTCAGCTGCGGTTTCTTGAGCAGTCTCTAACCGTAATTCAAGTGCTGTTACGCTATTTGCGATGTCTGTAACTTGTTTTTCCTTAAAGGAAATATCTGCCTGTAATTCTGGAATGCTGTTTTGCAATTCTTCATAACGGGCGATTTTTCTTTGGATATCGGGATCTTGAATTTGTGCTTGAATTTGCGCCACTTCTTCATCCCGTGCAAGCAGTCTTTGCTTCAGCTCATCGAGGCGAGTTTGGCTGGCATCTAAGTTAAGTTCCGTCAACCTTTGTTGTGCTTCCGCTAATTCAGATTTTAAGCGTTTTTGTTCTTCTTTTTGGCGGTCAATTTCTGCGAGTAGAGCCAGATAGTGATTAAATTCTGCTTCAAAGTGATGTAAAGCTGCATTTTCTTGTGGTAAGTCCGGACAAAAATCACCGAGAAGGAGATCTCTTTGATTTTGGAAGGTGGCTAATTGTGTTTGCAGCTGGGCTAACTCGGCTTGGTTAGCTTGGTGGGTGTGGCTAGCTCGCGCTAGGGTGTCTTGCGCTTTTTCGAGCGCTGAGGTCATCGGAAAACTAGCCCGTGAAAGCTGGCTTAACATATCATCGTATTCAGCCACTTCGTTTTCCAGGCGGTCAATTTCTTTTTGACAAGTTGTAAGCTCCGCCTGAACTTGGGCAATATCAGCTTGACGTTTGGCTTGGCGGTTGCTTTCACCAATGTGGGTAATCTGCGCTTGACTAGGGTGCGTAATTTTGACACTACCATAGAGTAAGTTATCCTCAACGTCTAAGGCAATTTCTGTTAGAAAAGCTTGTACTTGCTCATTTGCTCCTTGAAGGTATTGACCTAAATTACGGGAAGCAGGTGATATTGTATTACCAGTAAATTCCAGCCCGGTTTCAACTTGTCGAGCATCAAATAAAGTGTACAACAAATTGGAGTATTTGAGGGCACTTTCAATTTTGAGCTGCAAGGCCGGAGGAACATCGGGTTTAAAGTCCACTAGTTCAAAGAGTTGTTGCCCGGTTTGGAAAACGGCAGTCGTTTCGGGCTTTTCGTGATTTTGTAATTGAGCCAAACGTTCTGTTAAGGCTTGCTTAGTTTGGATTTGGGACCTTAAATCAAGCTGACTTTGTGCCAGTTGTTGACTAAATTGTTGTTGGAAAAGTTCAACTTGGTGTGCAAGTTGCTCATATTCATCGAGTGTGAATTCTGTACTTTCTTCCACTGGTAATTGGCGGGTTTTAAACCAATCGTAGGTTGCACTTTGCAAGTCTGACAGGGCTCGCTTAATCTGGTCCAGATAGTAATCCTCGTCATAGCTGTCCAAAGCCTTTTTCACTTCATCTGCTTTAAAAAGGAGTTTTTGGTTAGCGATATTGAGTTGCTCTAAGTCACTGATTAACTGGTATTGCTTAGCGATGGTTTCTTGTGGATGAGGATAGTTCGCCTTAAATTGGGCGGAAACCAGATTGCTGTCCGTGGCGACCGTTAATTTGGCCAACTTGGCTTGCGTTTGTGATAATTGCATTTGCGTCTGGTCGAACTTCTTTTGAGTCCGATCATAGTCAGCTTGCAAGCGGGTCAAGTCTTGTTGGGCGATGGCCACTTCACTTTGAGCATGTTTTTGTTCTGTTAAGGCACGTTGAAGTTGGTTTTTTAGATTCTTGATGTCAGTCGACATCACGGTATCTAAGGCCGCCTTTTCACCTTGATTCTTACTGAGATCAGCTTTGGTTTGCATGATTTCTGTTTGTAATTGGGTAATCTTGTCGTTTTTCGTTGCTAACTCAGTTTCCAAGCGGTTAGCGCGATCCTGGGCTTGTATAAGGTCGGTGTGAGCATCGCCAAACTTAAGACTAATCCGGGCCAGAGTTGGCTTATTAGATAAGTCAGCCCAGTCTTTGGTTTTGTGAAGATTGTCCAAGATATTTAACAAGCGTTCGCGTTCGTTTCTTTCGCTAATCAACTTCAAAGCACTAGTAATGAAACTTCCCACAATATCAGGAGTTGCGTATTGGCTGAGATCTGGTAAAGAAGTCTTGAGGGCTTCATCCAATTCTGACACACTGTTGGTTAATTTCAAAGGCGGTTTACCCAGATTTAACATATGGTCGATATAATCATCGAAATCCTTGAGGTTAGTGAAACCAAAGAATAGCTTATTAATGGCGGTTTTATAATCCGCAACTCGGTTGTAAATCGCCTTAATGTGCTGGTTGTTTAACTTGCGAAATTCGGTCCAGTTGGTTTTGAAATTCAAGTCTGTCCCGGCAACACCTGGTTTAAGAATACAACCATAACGGCTGACATTGCCCTCTAAAGTTTTACTGTAAGCGAGGACTAGGGTTTGGAGGCCCTGATCATTTTTAAATTCACACCAGGCAAAGGAAGCTTCTCCTGCTTTGGTATAAAAGTCACTATTACGGCCGTTTTTGAGCTGATAGGGACTCATGGTGAAAATAGTGGGAAAGATGGCCTGCATACTGACCGTTTTTCCCGACCCATTTTCACCGGTAAAAACAATTGCTTGGGTGGCAGCATCAAAAACTTCATTGCGGTAGTTGAAGTAATTATAAAACCCAAACTGGTTAACTTTATAATGTGCCATGTACTTCTCCTTGTGATTTTTCCTTGGTAATAAAGCTTGTTAATGAGGTGATTTCATAACCGTGGTCGCGTGGGGTCAACATTCCGTAGTAGGTGAACCAAGTAATAATTTCTTTCACCTTACTCTTCAGGGTAACCTCGGTTTTTAGTCCCGTCGAATTCGCATAGGTCGCTGTAGTTTTGGCTAAATCGAAGAGTTCTAGCGGGCTCCAAAAGCTCTTTTGTGATAGTTGACTTAGCATTTCCACGGCTAAAGTCCCGACGTTTCCTTGGACAGTATTGGGGAAACCACTGCCGGAGTAATCGGCTAAAATAAAGTAATTTTCATAGGCCAATAGGCGCAAACCCGTCTGACTGTCGTAATCGTAAAAGCGTTCGAAACTTTCTTCGAGACTTTTGAGGGTACTACTGTGCATGGTACCTTCATGACGGTAAAAACCATTTAATAGTAATTCTTGACGGGCCTTAACCACCGGACTGTCAGCTGTTAGGACTATTTCTTTTGGAGGAGTTGGATGTTGCACTTTGACATATAAGACGTTTTCTTCACTGGCTTCTTTTTGCATTAAAATTCCGTCTTGGCAAAGTTTGGCGAGTACGTCTTTTAAGTAGGGTTGCAACTGTGCCGAAGCAGAGTTATCTAAACCTTCTTGGGTGAGGACGTATTGTTGTAAGGAAGTGTAAAGAATACTGGCATCATCTGGTAGGGAAGTTAAGCGCGCTAAAACTTCAAAGTAAACCCGGTATAAAAGTGCGGATTTATTACGGGGGCTAGCAATTCCCAAGGGACGTGTGCGCGAGTATTTACGCAGGTGGTAGTTATTATCGAGTTTGAGGCCAAACTTATTTTTGAGATAGATGTCGATTTCCTTAGCATTAAGTTTGATGAGCTCATTAACTTCGCCCCGTAAAAGTAGGGGCATGACTTGACTCCAATCACTGGTCTTCATTAAGTTTCACCTCCAATTGCTGTTTGAATAAGGTTAAAGTTTTAGCTTCAGAGCGAATCACCATGTTTTTGGTTTGATAAGTTTTAATAAGCTGGTAGGCGCCGGTTCGAGCGATTCCGCTTAAAATTTGGCCGTCTTGGTCAAAGTAATAGTGGAAGATGCTTTCGGAAATCAATTTCATCAACCACTCATAGGCATCATTTGGCAGGGTTTCCTTGAGGCCGTGTTCCAAAATGTACTGGCCAAGTTGTTGCTGCCGAACTTTTTCCGCTTCCCGTTGTGCTTGTTGTTGTTTTAGGAGTTCTTTTTCGGTCGCCGATAACTCCATAGAACGCGCCGCCTTGGGTACAGCCTTTTTGCGGGCTTTAGGTTGGAAATCATAGTGGAGACGTTCATCGTTGTCGTCAAATCGCGCGTGCTTGGACATTACCCAGTGGTGAATTACCGGTGTTCCTTCTAATTTGTCAAAACGCAAGGCTAATTCTTCCGGAGTCATATCATCAGTAAACTCATGCGCTAATTGGAGGTACTTTTGGGTATTGGCGACATTACGCGTAATATTACGATTTTGGCGGTTGATATCAATCACCATATCAAACATGAGATTTAACCGCCCCATTAAGCCTGCAAAGAGTCCATTACTACCGGCTTCATCATGGGCAATATCTTCAATTGTGGAAAACATAGTCGCACAAATTTCATCCGCCGTACGGTTAGCGTTTAAAGCCAGGATTTCTTGGGCTAAAGGCTGGTAAAAGCGACTGGCTCCAATGGCCTTTTGACTAGCAGCCAAACGCTTAATAGATGCAATAATCTCAGGAATGGCGTCTTTAACTTGTTCCATAATTTCTTTAATGGTATTGGTTAAACGAATCAAAAGGATATTTAAATCAGCAAAGATTTCCGGATTTTCTGAACTGGTTTGATAAACCCGCAGTTGCATCTGATTGATGTTGGTGGAAAAGTCATTAATCCGATCCTTGAAACGACGGTAAATCCCGTTGTCAAAGCCATAACAGATGTCAAACAACGTGGTTTTCCCTTCAAAAAGCTTTTGCTTGAGCTGACCATTATTGGGATCGTGAGCTAGTTTGGTCAATGTTTCATTTAAGGTATCCGTAGCTTGCATAAACTTGATGGCATCATTAACTTCAATCGATTCTCGAATCTTAGTTTCTAGTTTAGAAATTTGCTCAAAGGCCGTATATAAGGCAACTGATTGGTCGGTCAGCTTGTAAGCTGAAGTTTGCATCGCTTCCTTAATGGAACGGGCCCGGCCTTCAAGATTTGAAGGAATCCGCTCGAGGTTTTTATTGTCATATAACCATTTGATAGCTTTATCGACTTCTTCGTAATCGAGTTCTAAAGTTTCGCTGAGGTTTAAAGGGGTGTATTGAATTAATTGGTGATCATAAAGAAAGCTGACGATTTGTTGGGTAATACCAGGTTTAAAGAGCCAGCGGGCTTGGTCGGTGAATTCTAGGTCTTCATAGAAGTTCATGAATTGCCTCCTCAAAGATTATTTTGCCTTCAGATTGAATCGCAGTTAGCAATGACTGCAAAGCAGGGTGTTGTACTTGTTTAATGTGACGGTCCTTGCTGGGGACGACGGCTTGTTTTTGGTACTTATGGTATGTTTCTAAATCCATATTTTTCAATTTAAGAGCGGGAAAGTCCTGTAAAAGGTTATCAGCGATTTTAAGTCCAGTCTGGTCTAAATCACCAGAATAATAAAGCGTATTGTTCGCTGCTAACAGGCGTGTAATTAACAAGCGACAGGCTAAAGTTGGTTGCCCAGCCGTACAAACAAATTTGCGATCTGGGTAACGTCGTGCCAAAACGGTTGTGACGCCGGAATTTTCATGGAGATAGATGTTTTGGCCTCGTGGTAGATCAACGGTGGTAACATCAGCCAGAGAAATTAAGTCAAAGTTTAGTGGAGAAACGAGAAGGTTCGCCGTACCGACAAAATTAGCTAGTTGATCTTGATAGAGGTTATGGTCATCTAAGCGCGCGTCAGGCCCATATTGCGCTACTAACAGTTTTTCTAAAAAGTTCCTTTCCTTACGTCCATAGTCAAGAGCATGGGGATTACTGAAAATTTTTAAAGCATAAGCTGCCAGTAAGGTTGGCTGGCTAGGGCGAGACCACATTTGTAGGGCACTTCGGTAGAAGTTTGCCTGCTTTTCCCATACTTTAGGGCTGACATCTAAACTTAGGAAAAACTCTTTTTGGGCAGTATCAAGTTGAGTTAGAAAATTAGTAAAAGCTGTTTGCCTCTGTGTGTTAATCTGATCCGCCTGGTCTTTTTGTGAAAGTAATTTCCCATAACGTACTTCTAATTCCGGGAAAATGTCTTCTTTAGCGATACCGAGTTGCTTAAAAATACGCCAGACCTTAACTTGATACGTACCATTCTTTTGGGTTAGTTTGCCCAAAAGACCCAAACGTGAAAGGGCGAGTTCATCTTCAACTTTAACTGTCCAATTTTTAATTTGGCCATGACTGCCCTTTTCTAGGTATAAGTCACGAGTAATTTGCCACCAATCCATCTTAACACCTCCGTACATTTATTATCTATTATAGCATTTTAATATAGCACTTTAACGTAGTCATTGGAGAAACAATATAAATAACAGTAAAAAACCATCGCTTAAAAGTTTTGAGCGATGGTTAGGTAATTTTTATTCAGAAGCTCCTGAAGTGCCATCTAGGATAGTTTGCGCACTGGCGTGACCGGCAATCACCCCGGAACCGATACAAAGGCCATAGCAAAAGCCCGGGATATCGTAGTAAGGTGAGTACATCAAAGAACCATTGTCGGTGCCAACAACGTATAGACCAGGAATCGTTTGGCCGTGCGTATCAAAGGCTTGACAGTTAGCGTCAGTTTTAATACCACCCATGGTTGACCAGGCAGACACTTCATTTTCAATTGCGTAAAATGGACCTTGGGAGACAGAGGTCAGGTACCAAGGGTTAGTAGCAAAATCTTCGTCGACACCCGTTTGACAGAAGCCGTTGTAGCGATTGACGTTTTCCACTAAGTGGGTTAGTCCCGTTTTAGCTTGTAATTCTACTAGGGTGTCGGCCTTAGTAATCCAACCTTCACGTAGACCTTCCTCGAGGTCTTGGTCGAGGCTAGCTAAAGGTCCACGTTGCTTGTAATAGTTACCGATAAACCAGTTCTCGTGGTTAGCTCCTCGCGCGGTCATGTAGGTATAAAGGCCTTGGTCTCGCATGGCATCAACATAGGCTTGGTCAACAATAGCGTAGTAAGGACTATTGCGCAAGGTAGGTTCCTCACCATAAGACATCGGATAGTCACACATGAGACCTTCGTTCATGAAACGTTGGCCGTGGCTATTGACTAAAAGATTACCGTAAACTCCGAATTTGAAAGCTAGGTTTTGGTCGAATTTATCCTGAGTGGCTGGCCGGGAAGCTTTTTGGTTGGTGCCACCGTATTCGCTACCACAGTAACCAAAAGTCTTATCGAGACTGGCACCGATAGCTTGAGCCATTTTAATCCCATCCCCAGTGGCCAGCGATTTACCTCCGGCAGCCGCATTCACGCGACTGGTCCCAAGGTGGGCTTGTAACATTTCTTTGTTACCCAGGTAGCCACCGGCCGCTACAATTACGGCTTGGGCTTGAATGGTAACCTGGGCACCATCATGACTTTGGGCTACAACCCCCGTAACTTTACGCCCGTGGGTTAGTAACTGTATGGCCGTTGTTTGATAAAGAACTTGGACGCCGTATTCTTTATAGGCTGCTTGCCAAAGTTTCACCCGTTGGTCAACTGGAGTCATAATTAGGTGGAAACCACCTTTTGGCCCTGTAAAAGGCGTCTTAAAGCGGAAATCAGCTTCTTCAAAGCGATAACCGATTTCCATGAGGTTTTCTACGGCTTCACTGGAGTGATCTAGGTAATTCTTAATTAACAAGGAATTAGGTGTCCAGTGCGTGTAGGTCATGACATGGTTAAAAACCTCGTTAGCTGTTAAAGTTGTACCTTTTTGGTGCAATACCGGTGTATCAACGGCGAAAGGTCCGGAAACCTTAACTCCGTTGACGGCAGCAAGGGTGGATGCTTTTTCGAGCACAACCACCTGGGCACCATCCTTAGCGGCGGTGAGGGCGGCCATAAAACCAGCACCCCCTGAACCAATCACAACCACATCAGCCTTGAGTTGGCGGTCCTCCGCTGGAGCTTTCGCTACTAGTGGCTGGTTTAAGAGTTCTTGGGCATCACTACCGGCTTGATTAACAACTTCTTCTAAACCTTCAATCACCGCATGGGAAAGTTTCGAAGCTCCAGAAATAGCGTCCACTTGAAGGGATTGGTTGGCAATAATCTCCGGTAACATTCGGTCCTTGAGTTCAGTGATAAAAGCTTCAGTTTCGTTTTCACTGAGAACGTCAATTTTAACAATCTTGTCTCGGGTCAAAGTAACTTCTAGAGTCACATCGGAATGGTGACCGCGCACGGTTACTTGGTATTTTCCATCTTTGTACATTCAAATCACCTCAAAGGATATTATATCACGTATAAAAACGATTACAAAAGATTACTTACAACTATAAATATCATGCAGAACATTGGAATTTATAGCAAAGGAATTACACTGATTTTCCCTAGCAATAACTAAAAAACCGCTCAATTGAGCGGTTTTGTGGAGTCATTAAAATTTATTCTTCAAAAAAGCGAGCACAAAAGGCAGCTAAGACCGCCCCGATTTCTGGTGCAATCAAGTAAACCCAGAAGTGCTTCAACGCGCTCCCTCCGGCAAAGATGGCAGGACCAAAGGAACGTGCGGGATTCAAGGAAGCCCCGGTTAAGTTAATTGCGAAAACAATTAACATGGCTAAGGCTAAACCAATCACTAGGCCGGCTAAATCAGGGTTACCAAAGCGGTCTGAGGTTACCAAGAGAATAATCGTCACGAATAAGAAGGTGGCTAAAATTTCTACAATTAAGGCGGTAAAAGGTGAAATCTTGGTAAAGTCGGTTTGACCTAAAGCGTTGCTAGCCAAGCCCATCGATTTAACAAAGTAAAGCACAAAAGCTGAACCCGCCGTTGCCCCCAAGAATTGGGCAATAATGTAACCTAAGGCGTCTTTGGCATCAATCTTACGGTTGATAAGCATGGCAGTCGTTACGGCAGGGTTAAAGTGTCCCCCAGAAATTGCCCCAAAAGAGTAGGCAGAAATTGTTACAGCTAAACCGAAAGCAAAGGCAATGGTTAAGACATTCCCCTTGGCGATAACAACACTAGCAGTCCCTAACATAATTAAAATTAACGTTCCGAAAAATTCGGCAAGATACTTTTTCATTGACATAAAAAATTCCCCCTTATAAATAATTTTCTTGCACTTTAAGCATAGCGAGCCAAGATTAAGAAAAACTATTAAAAACATAAAAATCCGTGTAAAATTTAGCAATTTTTATTTAAGCTTTAATTAGTAGGTTTTCGGGGCTGACTAGTTTAGTTTGTTTGATAAAAATTTGGCGGGCCAAGAAACCTAAAACAATTGGCATTACAAGGAATAAGATGATTAAAAGTATCATCGCTCCCGCACTTTGGTTAGTTTCATTCCAGGCGGCCAAAGGTCCAATCAAGCCACTGAAACCAAATCCAGCACTCATTGGCGTACCCTTGATGTTGAAGATGGCTCCAATCGCCCCAGCAATAGCGGCATTAACCATTACGGGGATAAATAATTTAGGCTTTTCTAACATGTTGGCCATTTGAATTTTAGGTGTTCCGATGAAGTGGGCTAAAGTTGTCCCAAGGCTATTAACGGATGCCCCCATGATGGCCAAGGTAAAACTACCAGCAACAATCCCTAGGTTAGCGGAGCCCGAGGCAATTCCAGAAAGTGAAATCGCTGTGGCAATTCCCACCGAACTAATGGGTGACACAATTAAAACGGCGAAAACCAAGCCCATTAAGGCTCCCATTAAAATAGGTTGTAAGACTGTGAGGTGCATAATCACTGCCCCAATAAAGGTCGTGACTTGACGAACGTATGGCAAAGTGAGCATTCCTAAGCCACCAGCAATCAAGATAACTAAAACAGGCACTAAGAGCACGGTGTAGTTTTTCAACTTGTCCCCAATGAATTGGGCAACTAAAACCCCAATGACAATCGTAACTGTGATGTTGATAACATCTCCGGTCCCAGAAAGTAAAAAACCTTTGGCAGTGGGCGTTACAACGCCAGCACCTAAAGTAGCAGCTGCTGCCAGCGAACCTGTTTGAATTAGGTTAAATTTGAAGGCCGTCCCGACACAGAAAGCCGCCACGGCAGCTAAGAGACACATAGTAAAGTTAGTCATGGCCGTGATGGTCGTGGCGGTGCTTGTAAAAGCGGGAAAAGCACTGCTGAGGGCCTTCATCAGTTGTCCCAAGAGGGCGGACGGGATTAGGGTAATGACAACCCCGGTGGAGAGCCCGTTTAAAACGTTCATGGTAAATTCTTTAGCTTTCATAGAAATCCTCCTTGATAGTACAAAAAGAGCCTAGGTGTTTTGCACCTAGGCTCGGTTTAATTTCGTTTGGTTAAGCCTAGGTCTTATCAATCCTGACAAGACCTAGAACTTCTAAATCTAAATCCTTGACAGGTGTAAAGTCTGGAAACGAGATTTACACCTGCATGCAAGTATAAACCTCTACTTAAAAAAGAAATAGAAGCCACGATAGTTCTTAAATTGTTGTGATGTCATTTGGTTTTTCATAGCAATTTCCTTCCTTTCGTGCTTGCATGTATTACTTGTTGACCTTAGGATAACGAAGATAAGATTAAAAGTCAAGGATAAAATTAGATTTTTTTCATTTAAAATACACCTTAGTGATTTCACCGCTGTTAAATTCTAATATTTTCTCATCCTCTGTTACTAATTGGAGGCTACCATCATCACTAATCCCGCTAACTTGGCCGTGGAAACTTTCTGTTCCACGTTGCAAGGTTACTTGTCGCCCCAGTAGAAAGGATTTTTGCCGGTATTCTGCGAGCAAGTTGGGAGATTGATATTCACGATAGTGGTCAATAATTTCGGTAAAGAGGGCCACCATTAGTTGATTACGATTATAAAAAGGTTCGTCACTGATAGCTTGGGCGGTTGCTTGGAGACTCTCAGGAAAATCAGCCGGACTAAGGTTAAGTCCCACACCGACAATAAAGTGGGCTAGAGACTGGGTTTCTAGATCCAAGTTGGCCTCAGTTATAATACCAGCTACCTTTTTTTGCCCTAGATAAATGTCGTTAACCCATTTAAGCTTGAAGTCTTTGTCTGGGAAAAATCTTTCTAAAACCCGACTCACTAAAACGGCAATACTGGTAGTTAAGAGTCCAACTTGGGACAAATCTTGACTCGGATTAGGCAAAATCAAAGAAAAGTAGAGTCCAGTTTGGCTAGGTGAATAAAAATCACGTCCGCGACGCCCGTAACCGGCACTCTGTTGGTTAGCAACGAATAAATATGGTTTGTTTACAGTGTGTTGATTAAGATAGTTCTTTGCTTGAATTTGCGTGGAATCCGTCATTTCAAAAACTTTAATTTGTTCAGAATAAGCAAAACCACTATAAAAGTTCAAACTATCCAAGTCAAGGTTAGGGTTCCCCAAGTAACGATAACCCTGATTTTTGCGACTTTCGATTTGGTGACCCGCTTTTTTCAAAGCTTGGATAGCCTTCCAGACCGATTCACGGCTAACCTGGATTTCCTGCGCTAATTTATCACCAGAAAACCAAGTTTCTGGTTGCGCTAGTAATTGGAATAAGACAGCTTGTTTGGTAGTCATATTATTTTACCTCCAGATAACAGGTTTGAGTTTGTGGGCAATCAAACTGGCTAGCAAGGCTTTAATGGTATCGCCGGGGATAAAGATTAGATTGGAAGCTAAAGCCACGCCTAAGTTCAGATGAGATTGGTAAGCAAGCCAGAGACTGCCGCAAATGTCAGCGAAAAGGACGCCCCAAAGCCAGGTCCCAATAAAGGTTAGCCAAAAGCTAGTTTTTTGTCGGGTAAACCAGCCGATAAAAATCGGCACTAGCAACCAACTAAGAATATAACCCCCAGTTGGTCCTACAAGAGTGGCCATCCCGCCATTTCCTCCAGATAAGAAAGGAAAACCTAATGCGACCAATAAGACAAAAGTCACGGTTGCCAAACTTCCATAACGTGGTCCTAGTAAGAGCCCTGCCAACATGATACCCATATTTTGAAAGATAATTGGAACAGGAATAATCCCTAAAGGAATGCCTGGAAGAAGTCCAAGAACAATAATAATGGCGACCAAAAGGGCCGCTAGAATAAGCTTTTTTAAATTATTTCGGCTAGTCATCATATTCCTCCGCATTTTTACTTTTATTATAAGCGTAGTAACCCTCTAAATCAAGATGGGGTTACTATTGATGTGATATAATAAAAAGCGATGAAAGAAGGGGAAAATATGCTCGAAGAAGAAATTTTTAAACGCAAACTTGCTGAACCTGCCAAATTGGAAGCCTATGGTTTTCGAAAGGAAGGCGACAGTTATCACTATCAAGTTGACTTCTTAGCGGGACAGTTTCAAGCCCAAATTACAGTGCAAGGAAACCAGGTTAAGGGTGAAGTTTATGACAATGATAACCATGAACCCTATCTTTTGCTACGAGCGGAAGGTCAGCACGGGGCTTACGTGAGTTCCGTGCGGGCAGCTTATGGTGAAATTTTGGCAGAGGTAGCGACGCAATGTTTTCGTGAAGAACCTTTTTTAACGCCGCAAGCTAACCGCCTTAGTCAACTGGTCGCGAGGACTTTTCACGAAAAAGCAGACTATCCTTTCAAGAAGTTACCTACTTATGGTGTTTTTCGTAATGCTGATAGCAATAAATGGTATGGCTTGGTGATGAACATCGACAAAGCGCTGATCACCAAGGAAAAATCAGATGCGGGTCAGGAAGTCGAAATTCTCAACCTTAAAATCAAAGAAGCTAAACGCCCTAAACTATTGGCCCAAGCTGGGATTTATCCTGCCTACCATATGAATCGGGCTAACTGGGTTAGTATTATGCTTGATGAACGGGTCAGTGATGACGAGATTTTAGAGCTATTAACAGAAAGCCGCGCCTTTACCAACCAAGGCGGTCGCCCCCTTAATCAACCAATTGCTTGGATTGAACCGGCTAATCCTAAGTATTATGACGTTGCCGCAGCTTTTGCGAAAAAGCGAGAAATTTTCTGGAAGCAAAATACCAAAGTCTTGGCTGGCGATACAGTCTATATCTATCTGACCGCACCGGTGAAAGCTTTATGTTATAAGTGCTTGGTTTTAGAAGCGGGGATTGAATCTGAAGAAGTTGCACCCAAAAAGTTAATGCACCTGCAATTGGTCCAAGAATATCCGGCAACTTTTTGTCCTTTTAACAAACTGAAAGAACTAGGTGTCAAAGCCGTTCGTGGGGCACGTAAGACCACTCAGGAGCTTGATGACTACTTAGCACATTATTCCTAATAGCTTAATGCTTTTTGATGTGAAGAAAATTGCAAAACACTTGTCTTTTTGAGAAAATAATGTAAAATTAATTAGAAATATTAATTTAGAAAGAAGATGACCTCTATGCCAATTACGGTCGAAAAAAAGTTAGCCGCAATCGATATCTTACGTAAGGAAAATATTTTTGTGATGGACGACATGCGGGCCATGCGCCAAGATATTCGTCCTTTATCGATGTTAGTAGTTAACTTGATGCCGAAAAAGGCCAATACTGAGGTCCACATTCTCCGGCACCTTGCTAATACACCTCTCCAACTAAAAGTTGACTTCCTTTACATGGCTGATCATGAAGCTAAGAACACAGCCATGACTTATTTGGAAAACTTCTATAAAACTTTTGAAGATGTTAAAGATAGTTTTTATGATGGGATGATTGTTACTGGGGCCCCAGTGGAGACACTTGAATATGAGGACGTTGATTATTGGGAAGAGATTAGTCGTTTGTTTGATTGGTCAAAAACGCACGTCTTCTCAACCATGCACCTTTGTTGGGGGGCCCAAGCTGGACTTTATTATCGTTACGGGATTCAAAAGTATCTTCTCCCTAAAAAACTTTCTGGAATTTACTCTCAAAAAGTTATGCTTCGCGAAAATCCTTTGATGCGTGGATTTGATGATGAATTTAAGGCGCCACATTCACGTTATACTGAGGTTACAGCCTCAGAGGTTTTAGAGAAAAGTCCACTCAATATCCTCGCTGCAGGACCGGAAGTGGGACTTTCTATTTTAGCCAGCGATGATTTACGTCAGGTTTACAATTTTGGGCACCTGGAATACACACGCAACACTTTGGCTGAGGAGTACGAGCGAGATGTTAAGGCTGGCAAAAATCCCGCTTTACCAGTTAATTACTATCCAGATGATAATCCCCAAAATGCTCCTAAGAAGACCTGGAGTTTAGCTGCTTCTGTCTTCTTTAGTAATTGGGTCAACGCCGTCTATCAAGAAACGCCATATGATTTAACGGAATTAAGCAAATAAGTGGGTCTTGTGGCTACGTCATCAATACAATTTTTGGTTTGACGTAACGTTATAAATTATGAGAAAATGGGCTAGATAGATAGTAGTAAAGGAGAAATTTTCATGGGTGAGCAGAAAGAAAAATTTTTAAAAATTAAATACGTAAAATTTGGAGCTGACCAAATTTGGTTATCTCACAAAGCTTATGTTTATAAATACGATTCAAAATATGCTAAAAAAGGGCGTTATGCGTTGGTAAAATCCGTGGATAATACCGTATCTGAAGAACCATCTTGGCAAATTGCGGTTATTACCGACTTGATGCCAAATGCTAAGCGGGCTAATGAACGCCTTTTCTTAGAAAACATCACAGCCATGGATTCTTCACTATTAGGTACCACACCTAATAAACCAAAAACCTTTGCGGAAGTTCCAGAGTTGATGCAAATTAATGCTCACTTCAACAATTTTGTGGCACAAAAGAAGGCTGAAGAAAACAAATAAAGTTCTAAAAATCATCACTATGAGTGGTGATTTTTTTAACGCCAACAGTAAGACAGTGTTAAAAATAGGTTGGAAGCTCACAATATTAACTCTCAAGATGCACCTATAGATCTTATAATTTTACCTAGAGTACACTCAAGGTAGTACAATAAGATATTGAGGAGGGATTTAACATGTCTACATTAACTATTACTCAAATGGCTGAAAAATACAACCTAAAACCTGATACATTACGTTACTATGAGCGTATTGGCTTAATTCCTGCGGTTCCTCGTCAAAAAAATGGTAATCGCTACTATAATGAGGGTTTACAGGGGTGGATTGAAATGCTTGTCTGTCTTCGTCATTCAGATGTTCCGATTGAAAAATTGGTTGACTATGTACAAATGTTAAGCCAAGGCGAGGAGACTTTATCTGCACGTCAACATTTATTGGAAGAACAGTTGGATGAATTATTATTGAAACAAAAAAATTTGCAACGTTCGATTGACCGATTAGAACATAAAATTTCACTTTATAAAAGTGGTGAAATTAAAAATGATAAAAGCTATTTTGAGGAATATAAAATTTCAGAAGACTAAACAAAGCCACTACGTTCGATAATTTTTTGAGCGTGGTGACTTTGTTTACTAGGTTAAAGCATTAAGATTAGCTTTAAAGCTCATAACTTGATAGGAAGCATCGTTGGGATAAAAGACATCTTGACTGATAATTTGGTCAAGTTCTTGGCGACTATCGACTTGTGCGATAATAATACCGGCGTGATCAATCTCCGTGCGCGGTCCAACGAGTAAAAATTTACCTTGATCAAAGTATTGCTTGAACCAAGCGCGGTGAGCAGTTATTTCTTTTTCGGTAATATTAGTTGCGGTTAGTTTAATATCAATAACGAACATTATTCAAAATCTCCCAATTCTTCTAAACTATCGCTAGTTAAATAGGTAGCGTAAGCGTTGGCCTGTTGTTGTAATACTTCATTTGAAATTGAAGAAGCACCAACCGTGATGAAAGGCTTGATAAATTTAGTGCCGATTAAACGACTAGTGGCTTGGAAAGGACGTAAAAGTTCGGTAACATGGTATTTAGCAAAATTGTCACGATCATAGTTATCAGCTCCAGGCGAAACAGCAATGATTAGTTCTTTACCGTGTAAAGCATTTCCTGTTGAGCCATAAGCCCAACCATATTCCAAAACCATGTCTTCCCATTGTTTGAGCAAAGCTGGTGAGCTATACCAGTACATAGGAAATTGTAGAACAATTCGGTCGCTGGCTTCAAGAATAGCCTGTTCAGTTGCAACGTCAATGTTAAAGTCTGGATAAAGCTGATACATATTACGTACTTCAATTTCTTCAGGTAAAGCTTCAGCTAAAGTAGCATTAACTTTAGAGTTAGCTAAATTAGGGTGGAAAAGTAAAACAGTTGTTTTCATGGTTAAATCCTCCAAATAAATTCGTAAGCACACCATAACAAGACGTAAAAAGAAGCGATGGAAGAAATCCAATTGG
>NZ_AZFH01000122.1:0-5304 GCF_001435735.1 Ligilactobacillus equi DSM 15833 = JCM 10991 | reverse complement strand
TTGAAAGACCGTGCTTGGACTTGTCCTAAATGTAAAGTTTTCCATATTCGTGACCATAATGCTGCCAAAAACATTTTGGATAAGGGTCACACTGAGTTAGCTAAAACATTAACTGAAAATAGTCCCATCTATAAATAGATAAGGCAGGGCGTTGACAGCTCACGTCCTAAGCCTAGTTAATTGGTAGGTAAGACCTTATTATTTCCGAGAATGGTTTGGTTTCTTACTAAAGCATTTAAGAAATGGTAGGGCATACTTTACCTAGGTAAGTTGTAGCTAGTACTTCACGAAGTGATGAACTTCCGAAGGAAGTCTACAAGCCACCGAATTTATTCGGTGCGTAGTTTGACATAAGGAACTATGCTCAAAAAAGTAAACTGTATTGAGCTTCTTCTTAATCCAATTATTATTTTCTGCGGTCGTTTGGGTTCCAGCGTGGAAGTAAACTATTCGGTGGTTTAAAGCAATCAAAAGACAAATCTTATCCCAATTGTTGCCCGCTTTTTCTTTAACCATCGCTGCTAAACGATCAATATCTGCCAAACCAAATTTAGGTAAACTTGCTTGATTTTCTTGTACTAAAATTTCTGACATTTCCATTTATAATATCACCTCGCATCTATTATACCAAGAAAACGTTTTCTTGAAAAAATTAGCCATAAAAAGCACAACCATCCTTGGTTACGCCTTTTATAGTTAATTAGTAAACTTAACGGCCGTGCCGTAAGCCACAACGGTCATCATTTCTGCTGCAATCGAACCGGAGTCAAAACGCATCATAACAACCGCATCTGCCCCCATCTTTTGGGCTTCATTCTTAAGTTTTTGGATAGCATCTCGGCGTGAAGTTTCTAACATCTTGGTATAACCGCGCACTTCACCACCAACAATACTTTTAAGTCCCGCACCAATATCTGAAAAGGCATTGCGACTTTGAGTAGTGACTCCAAAACATTCACCTAAGATTTCGTAATTGCGACCTGGGATGTGTTCTGTCGTTGTAACTAACATAACTAAATTCCTCCTTTAGTCATCTAACTTGCCAGTCGAATTTAATAAAATTGACTCTGACAATAAGACATCATTATAAATTTTGTAAACATAATTTTCCATGTGCTCCATTTGGGAAATTTCATCGAGGTAATCACGTTCTACCACAAAAGCATAGCGTAAGGCCCGCATCTGCAATTCCGTTTCTGCTGGCGTTAATTCCGGATAACGAGCAGAAATCAGCCAAACCTTCCAGAAATCCTTGAGAGTGTTGAGGTTAACTTGATCTCGCAAGTCATACAATACGCTAACCTTAACTTTGGTCGGTAAATACATCGATTCTACCGCCTTAATGGCTTTGGCCACCATGGCTTGCCGGATTCGGTCAGATTCCACTAACTCTTCTTTTTGCGATAAACCATGAGGTAATAGAAACTTAAAGGCCACTGTCGGAACAATCATGGACAGTAAAACCAAAACTGATTCAGACAACACTAACATGCTAAAAGCACTTCTACCAATATCATCGGCATGAACCATAAAGACCAGAGCTAAGGTTACCGCACCGTGCACTCCACCTAAACTAAAAAGTAAGCTGTCTCGACGGCTACGTCGCATAAAACGCATATAGAGATAACGTGCCAGTAAGCCCATTACGTACATAACCACTCCGGCAACAATCCAGAAGAATGGATGGCGAGTATCAAGATGATAGCCAAAGTCTTCGCGGAAAATCCGCACTAACATAATTCCTAAAATCACAAAGACCATATCATTGAGAATTTCACGCATCAAGTCTGCTAGTTGCAACCCGTTATGGAATTGGCGGGGGTTAACAAAGCGACTTCTCTGACCTTCATTATTTTGTAATAAACCGGCACAAACCACGGCAATCACACCCGAAACATGGAGTTCTTCTGCCAAAAAGTAAACAATAAATGGCGTCATAATGAAAATCAAATTCTGCGCTGAAGTAGAATCCATATTGGTCCGTGAAAGTCCTTGCCGGAAGGAAATAAGGGTGATGGCGGCCACAATCCCTAGAAAAGCTCCTCCGACAGCAGCAATGATGAACTCGTTGATTGAACCGCCAACATTTAACTGTCCTGCTGTCGCCCACAGGAGCGTCCCGTTTAACAAGACAATCCCGGTTGCATCATTGAAAAGCGACTCCATCTTAAGCATTTTTTCGACCCCTTGTGGCATTTCCAGACCGACACGCACCGATTCACTCGCTGTGGCATCCGTCGGTGTCGCAATCGAAGCCATTAAAAAGGCAATCGGTAAGCTAATTGCCGCAGTCGTAGCTAAATTAACCACAAATCCTGTCATAATCGCCGTTACCACCGCTAAGGTTACCGTAACCCCAATGATACTGCCTAATTCACTTTTAACACTACTTAAACTCGTGGTTTGCCCTTCAATATACAATAGAGGCGCCACCACCCCAATCATGAAAACTTCTGTATGAAAAGGTGCGACCCACGCGTTTAAAATCGGAATATAGGCAATGATAATTCCAATCGCTAAAGCAATGTAACTATCAGCAATCCGACTATTAAATTTGGATACAATATTACTAACACTGGCCGCCACTAACAGGACGGTTGTTGAAACAATCATTAAACTCCCCCTTTGTGAATAATTTTCCACTTTTATTATAACGTAAGTAGCTCGAACAATAAATAAAAGTGCATTCTTGACGGGAAAACTCCTCCTGGTGACATTGTTTTATTTTCTAGTTAATAACACCAAGAGAAAAAGCCCGTCATACCAACGGACTTCTGAGGTGTAATTGTTGCCACAACTTGGATACCTAAATTTTAGGCAACTTCCTCATCTAACTGAAAGTATTTCGTCGTCAACTTTAATTAAAAAAGAACTTTTCTTATTCCCAATCTCCACACTCTAACTTTGTGCTAAAATAAAGGAAAATACGCTTTAGGAGGACACAATTATGGATCGTGTCGAAGAATTAACCCTGGTTTTGACAGAATTCATCCGGTATAGCGATTGGTGCGTTCAAAATAATGGTGGTAACTACGATGAAAACCAGGCTCTTAAAAATACATACATCATAGGGGAGAAAAAGCGCAGCGACCTTTCTGATATTGAAATTGACGGCACAAAATTTGGCTGGAATTATAATAAAATCGGAAATGGTAAAAAAATCTGGACCGCTGGTTATGTTGACGATGGCAATTATAATCTGGTATACAACCGTTACGACGAAACGAACCGTAAGCTTCTTTTCCAAATTTTTAATTCCGAGAAGCACGACTCAGAAACTATCAAAGAAATTAAACTTGGCTCCCGCTCACCTAATTCAACGGAAATTCGCAAGCTAGTAACTACCTATTGGGAATATAAAGACGCCAAAAAGCAAATCGTAAATGATTCTCTCGTGGAAGTATTAACTCAAAAATTACGTAAATCCAAAAATATTATTTTACACGGCGCTCCTGGGACGGGGAAAAGCTACTTGGCAAATGAGGTTGCCGCTAACTTAATTGGTATCGATAGCGACGAATTACCTTATTCCGACCACTTCAAATTTGTGCAATTCCATCCAAGCTATGATTACACTGATTTTGTGGAAGGTCTACGCCCCACCAAAGGAAGTCGGGATGATGTTAAATTCTCCTTGGTTGATGGAACCTTTAAAAAATTTATCAATGAACAAGCGCGCCGTAACACACCTAATTTCAAAAATCAATTTGCAAGTTTCCAACAAGATTTGCAGTTAGACGAAACTCGCTTTGAAACACAAATACGACACTCAGAATTTTATATTTCGGAAATTAGACCACAAGACGATTTAATTATCTTGAATATTCCCCAGAATAAAGAACCGAAAGCCCGTTTAAAACTTAGCTACTTACGTCACCTTTACGAAAGTCCTAAAACTTTCAGCAGTGTCAAAGAGATCAAGGATGATTTTTTGGCATCGCGTAATCGCCAAAAAGCCAGCGCTTGGGAACCTTCTTACTATTTAGTTCTACTAAAAGAACTTGAAAAATATCAAAAACAGTTGGACCAACGCCCTTACGTTTTCGTAATCGACGAAATTAATCGCGGAGAAATTTCTAAAATCTTCGGAGAACTTTTCTATAGTATCGATCCCAGCTATCGTGGGATGCGTGGAGCAGTTAAAACCCAATACCAAAACCTTCATGACGATGATGAAAAATTTTTCATCCCAGAAAATGTCTACATTTTAGGGACCATGAATGATATTGACCGTTCCGTGGACACCTTCGACTTCGCTATGCGCCGACGCTTCCGCTTTATCGAAATTAAGGCTGATGACCGCTTGTCCATGCTAGATGAAGAGTTGGACCCTGAGTATGTTGTTGAAGCCAAAAAAAGACTGCAAGCTCTTAACCAAATGATTGTCTCCACGCCGGGATTAAATGAAAATTACCAAATCGGTCCTAGCTACTTTATTAACCTCAAGCATTTGGACTATGATTTTGATACTTTATGGGATGATTTCCTTGAACCCCTCATTAAGGAATATCTCCGTGGTAACTTCGGCCAAGTAGACATTGCAGACTTCCACCACGCTTACGATTTGGATGATGACTATGATGTGGATTGAAGACAATCAACGCTATTCCAAGACCCAATTTAAACAGACCTATCCCCAGCTTAGTAGTTATCTCCTCGACCAAACTCTTGACCAACTTGATCTAGAAGATAAACTCCTAGTTTTTGCCCGCCGGGATGCAGACCAATCCTTATTGGATGGCCAAAGTAAAATTTTTGAAAGTTTCAATCAACAGGTTAAAACCGGAAATGTGATTGGCTTTCTGGGTTACGGAGATGAACAACTTGAAATTCATACGCGGTTCTCGCAAAATGATGATTTCTTCTTAAATTATTTACTACAAAAAGTTATGGACTTTAAGCTCGTAAACCTCGAAAGTGGCTTGGGGCTCAGCGATAGTTACTACGATTTCATGTTTTATCTTTTCCCCCGCTACTTAAACCAAGCTATGCGCAAGGGAATTTACCGGGAGTATCGGTACTTCGAGCATAATGATACCCACTTAAAAGGTACCTTTAAGCCAGCTCGGCATTTGAAAGAAAATACCCCTTTTATGGGAAAAGTTGCCTACACTACTCGTGATTATACGGTGCAAACAGACCTACTTTACCTCATCCGCCATACTTTGGAATACCTTAAGATTAACAAGCCGGTGGTCTATGAATATCTCTTACAATCAGATGAAAGTCGTGCCAATCTCAGCTTCATCGTCAACTACCCCTCTCTAAAGAGAGGGGCTTGTAAGGTTGAACCTTACGGTTCTC
>NZ_AZFH01000121.1:0-229 GCF_001435735.1 Ligilactobacillus equi DSM 15833 = JCM 10991 | reverse complement strand
TCTTGCATGTACTGGTAATGGTTAGCCATATTTCTAGCGTTTTTACGACTTTCTAACTCACTAATACGGTCAACAACCGTATCAAGAGATAACTTAACTTGTTTTAGTCGGTATAATTCTTTGTCAATCGCAACCATCTTATTATAGACAGTTCTACTAATATCAGAATTGACTTTAATAATTTGCTTTTGTTGAGTACTAGGATATATCCGCATTTTTAATCCGTAAT